>CAZPZP010000571.1:0-3505 GCA_964591025.1 uncultured Chthonomonadaceae bacterium | reverse complement strand
CAAATCACGAAGCGAGTGCATCAGTTCCGGGCGAAGCAAAACCTGATCGTACAGATTCCAAAACTGATTGACCGGATTGGAGGCTTGCCAATAATACGTACCTGACGGCGTATCATCACGGTCACCGAAGAAACGCCACATGGGATTATAGAAAAACCGATACGATTTTCCTTGTACTTTGCGTTCGCCCTTTTGCGCCAGTTGCTTCGTCATCATGCCATGAAATGATTGAGCCGCCACCATTCCGGCATCGAACGGATTCATATTGAAATCACCCACCAAAACGGTGCGCGTGGCTTCGGTTTCCTGTTCGAGGCGAGCAATATAGGTCGCCAAATCCTGCGCTATCAGCATTTGATCATCATTGGAAAAGTTCACCCGACTCGGCAGATGCACCACCGCCAAAAGCAAATCATCCTGCTCATCGGAAAGATGCAAACGGCGTATTGTCATCCGTCCCATATAATCACTGAATTGATGAATCAGCGCGGACTGCCCCAACCGTGAAAAGACAACGATCTTTTCCACATCAACCGTCGGCGCGAGGCGATAATCTTGATCTGTCTGTTGCGCCAGTGCAGTTTCAATCACATTCGGCGAAACAGCGCATTCCGCCAGCATGACAATATCCACTTCATGCACCCGAACCATTTTGGCAAGCCGTTCCTGCAAAGGACGATTCCCCATATTCCAGAACAGGAACGATACCAGCATAATTCACTCGACAGAAGAGATTTCACCCATCTTGCACCACTGATCCATTATATGTCAAACCACCGAATTGGTCAAGCATTTCTGAGAAATGGTTCTGATATCTCAGCACCTTCCTCAAGTAGCGTCCGGTATGACTTGCCTTCACTTTGGCAATCTGCTCTGGTGTCCCTTCGCTACTGCCGCCCCTCGATCCCCTATCAGTCACCAGATTTTGTCCCGTGTCGGCAGGAATCGCCGCACAAAACGCGAATGTTCTTCTTAGATTTTACGCGCAAAAGGAAGGTTCTCGATGCAAAAGGTTTATGGCGGTTTGGATGCCGCCTTTTTTCAAGCGAATCCGTTGATTGGAATGGTGCATCTGCGGGCGTTGCCGGGCAGTCCGGGCTGGGACAATGAACCGATAGACGCGATCATTTCGCACGCCATTGCCGACGCGCACGCCCTCGAAGCGGGAGGAGCCGATGCGATTATGGTGGAGAATTTCTTCGATGTGCCGTTCGCCAAAGACGCCGTGCCGCCTCACACACTCGCCGCGATGACTCTGGCGGTTGAGGCAGTGCGGCAGGCAGTCTCGCTTCCTATCGGGGTCAATGTGCTGCGGAACGATGCCTGTGCCGCCCTCGCGATTGCCCATCTATGTGGGGCGCAGTTTGTGCGCGTCAATGTCTACGTTGGGGCGGCGGTCACCGATCAGGGAATTATCGAGGGCGCGGCGCGTTCTGCTATTTTGTATCGCCGCGAACTCCGTGCCGATGTGGCGATTTGGGCGGATGTCTATGTCAAGCACGCCGCGCAATTGGGAACCGTTTCGCTCGAAGATGCGGCACGCGACGCGGTGCATCGAGGCAGGGCAGACGCGATTATTGTCAGTGGAACCGCGACGGGATATACCACCGATGTAGAAGAAGTCCGGCGCGTCAAAACGGTAATTCCCGATACTCCTCTTCTTATTGGAAGCGGCTTCAATACGAAAACTGCCGCGCCCTTGCTGCTGTATGCCGATGGCGCAATTGTCGGAACAAGCCTCAAAGCGGGTGGAAATGTGGCGGCTCCTGTCGAGCAGAAGTTGGTACGGGCATTGCGTTTGGCAATGGGTCAGGGCAAAAATAGCCCGATACGATTGTAGTTCTGAATCAAGAGAAGAAGATCACCAATATCGTTAAAGCCATCACGATTGAAGTCTGCCGCTCCCAGAAAATCGTCCTCCAAAAAAGAGCGATTATAATGCTGAATGAGCAGAATCAAGTCGGAAATATCCACAGCGTTGTCGCCATTGGCATCGCCGGGCGCAAGCGAAATCAAGACGTTGAAGGTATTGCCCTCGATGAGACTGACAGGGCGCACGTCTTGGAGAGTATTGAAGGCGCGAACCGCGATATAGCCGAATGCTCGCGGAAACGGCTGAGTCATAAAAAATCCATTCGGGGCGGGCGTCACGGTTTGCGTGATTGGTGTTCCCTGCATTGGGCGAAATACAAAGGTCAGCGGTACTGCCGCATTGTCGCAGCCTTCCAGCGTTACAAAGCCAGAAATTTGTGCGGTTCCGCTTCCGCCGCCTGTTTGCGGCGTGGACAACAGGGCGACTCCGCGCCAAATCTCATTGGTGGGAGCCGCCGCCAAAATCTCGAACGCGGAAGTGCTGCCCGTATCGGTCAATTTGAGGAGACGGCTGTCTGTAGAGATCACATAGAGAACGCTCTTGTTGGAGGCGTCTTTGGTTCCGATGACGCTGAACGCGCCAACAGAACTATTGGAATTGACAGCATGGACAATCCGAAACGTGGCGGCTTTGCTCCATTGCTGCGTGAAGATCGGATCGAAGACCCACTTTTGCAAGCCGCCCAATGGGGTTTCGGCGTTATTAGTGCGGTCATCAGCGACATAAAGAGTCTGTGAATCGGCAAAGTAGAAGCCGTGCGGACGGTTGGCGGTATCGGTAAATCCGGGCAGCAGCGTAAATCGTTGCGCTTCTGTCGTTGGCAATCCCGTTCCCAATGTGCCAATGCCCTGCTGATTGGGCGAACCGCACGAAGCATATAATTGCCCGTTATGCAGCACCACGCCGCGCATATCCCATGCGCCACTGGATTCGTTATTGGGCAAAGTTTGCAGAGTGACAGATGCACCGGAGGAACCGAGTGCGACATGATGTACGCCGCCGGTCAGTGTTCCGCCCCCTGCGACATAAAAAGTGGAGCCGTCAATCGAAGCGATCCCGCGCACCGATTCCCGATTGAACGCATTGGTGAGGCGCGTCGAAGTGTTGATTGCTCCGTTCGCTTCGCTCAGCCGCCAGTCAATTCGCCCAACGACACGCGGCACGGCGGCACTGGTTGTGGTATAGACGTTGGAAGTCAATAGAGGTGCGTTATAGCCGGTGACGAGCAAATAGCGACCATCGTTCGAGAGTGTGACGGCTCCTTCGGTGGCGGTTGTGAGGACACGGCTGTTGGTGAGGCGGGCGTTGTTGCCGATGAGAGTGGTGGGGAGGAGGAACTCTCGCCCTGTGGCGGTTCCTGCAAGGGAGAATTCGCGGAGGATTCGGCGTTGGGCAGTGGAGTTGGGCGCGGAATTGTTCGCGCTTTTGATCACGCTGACGACGAGATTGTCTTGTGTAAACTGCGCCTGTGCCATGCCGCACAAACATACCAAAAGCCCTGCAATGACTGCACTTGTTCGCATCGTGTCGCTCCTGCTTGAGAAATATTACGTCATGATAATAGACTTCTTGCATAAGTCAGCAAGGGAGTCTCAACAAAAAAATCGTTCTGGTGCTGCCATCTGCATCCGG
>CAZPZP010000570.1:0-3510 GCA_964591025.1 uncultured Chthonomonadaceae bacterium | reverse complement strand
TACCCGGTCAAGAGCAAATCACTCTTAAGAAATGGGAGTGTTTTTGAGTCGGGTACGTGATCTCTACCCGTTTAGGTACGCATTTGGCGAAAAAGGTTCATGGAGAGTTGTAACATTGTGCGCTGGCAGGAATCCAACCGAACAATATCCAACAACCTACCGACCCAATGACCTAATCACCCAATTTGGAGAATTCCCGATGAAGCGCGTACTCAATTTGATTTCGCTGTTTTGGTTCGCAATTCCTGTACTACAGGCGCAAACCTCATTCCCGATGCTCGGCAGTCCGCTTCCGGCGGGCGTTCAGCGCGGAAAGACGACGGAGATCGCCCTGCGTGCGTCGGGCAATGGCGGCACGAATCTTTACGGCGTGTATAAAGTCCTCTTCGCGCACAAGGGCATTCAAGCCGAAATTGTCCTGCCCGAAAAAGGCTGGGCTGCCAAAGACCCGAACAAGCCGTGGACGCTGCCGAATATCGACAATGTCAAAATGAAGGTTACCGTTGCGCCCGATGTGCCGACAGGAACCTACGAATTTCGGATCGCGACTCCACGCGCCGGAACATCGAGCGTCGGGCAATTGGTCATCGGCGACGAACCGGAGAGTTTGGAGGTCGAACCCAATAACACGCTCGCACAGGCAAACGCCGTCACCGTTTCCAGTGTTGTCAATGGCAGCATTCAGCAGGGCGAAGATGTGGACACTTACAAATTTATGGCAAGTGCGGGGCAGGAGATCGTTTTCGCGGTGTTGTGCGCCCGCCTCCAAGACAAAATTCACGACCTACAGCAGCACGCCGACCCGATGATCGTCCTAACCGATGCAAAAGGGGTGGAACTCGCCAACAGCGACGATTACTACCGTGCCGACCCGATGCTGGCGTATAAATTCACCCAAGCCGGGGAGTACAAAATTCAGATTCGCGATGTCGGCTACGCGGGAAATCCTCAATGGGTTTATCGTCTCAATATCACAACGCGCCCGTATGTGACCGCCGTTCTGCCGCCCGCGATTTCCAAAAACGGCACTGCGGAACTGCGCGTCGCCGGGTTCAATCTCGGAGCGAATCCCCTTGTCAAAGTCACCGTTCCCGCCGAACTCCTGCCCGGCATTCGCGAAATGGCACTGATAGTGGGCGACAAAACGACGCAGCCTCTTCCGCTTCTCCTCAGCGAGATACAGCCGCAAACCGTCCTCAACTATCCCGACGCAATGAACAAAAGCGGGGCAGTGCTTGCCGCATTGACGAATGAAAAAGAGAGGGCGAGCGTTCCGGTTTTAGGTTTGCCGAGCAGTGTCAACAGTGTTTTGATGCAGGAGACGATTCCGCACCTTTACAAATTCACGGCGAAAAAAGGCGAGGCGTGGGGCTTCGAGATCACGGCAAGGCGGATAGGCTCACGGCTCGACTCGGAACTCAAACTCCGTGACGCCAAAGGCAATGTGCTTGTCACGAATGATGATACGTTCGGCAAAGATGCGCGGATCGAATGGTCTGCCCCGGACAACGGCGAATTTCTCCTCGAAGTGCGCGACTTGGCAGGAAAAGCGGGCAGAGACTATCCTTACAATCTCAAAGCCGAATCGCTGCGCCCCGATTTCCGCCTGAAATGCGATACGGATCGCGCCATGATCGCCCCCGGCAACCGCACAACATGGTATGTTCTTGCCGAACGCAAGCACGGATTCGCGGGAGAGATCAAGGTCGAGGTCAAGGGGCTTCCGGCAGGAGTCACGGCGTCGGCACTAACGATTCCGGCGAATATGAAAGTCGGCACGCTGTTTTTGACTGCCGCGCCGGACGCCAAACAGGACGCTTCGCTCGTGGAAGTCTTCGGCACGGCGCAGCTGCCCGGAACCGAGGGCAAGCCCGCCGATGTGACGCACCGGGCATATCCAATCACAGAAATCTATACGCCCGGAGGCGGACGCGGCTTGCTCGAAATTGAAACGCAATCCGTCGGAATCAGCGAAACCAACGATCTCGAAGTGACCGCCAATACTCAAGCGATCACACTCAAACCCGGTGAATCGATCAAAATCGAAATGGAGATCAAACGCCGTCCCGACTACAAAAAGTCTGTGACGCTCGATGTGCGGGTTCAGCATTTGGGAGGCGTGTTCGTCAATCCCTTGCCTCCCGGCGTGAGTATAGACGAAGGCGCGTCGAAAACTCTGCTCGGTGAGAACGAAACCAAAGGCTGGATTACATTAAAAGCCGCACCCGACGCCCAAATTGTCAAAGATGTGCCGCTTGCCGTCTTCGCTAATGTCAGCGTGAACTTCGTGATGAAGGTTTGGTACGCCGCGCCCCCGATCTCTTTGAGCGTGCAGAAGTAGGCGCGACGGCTTTACGTGGCGATTTGATTCCAATCGGCGGCAGAACGATCTCTTTGCCCGTCTTGAAACTCCACTCAACGAAGGTTTCGGTCTCATCACTGCGCCGAAATCTGACCGACGCAGTATATTCGGTGAGAGGCAAGAGCGGCTTGTGGGGAACAAGGAACACGCCGGAACTTAGATATTCATCCGTTTTCGGCGTGTTGACATAATAAGGAACGCTCGTGCCGTTCTTCAGCGTGAGGCTTGTGGAAACAACGGTAAACTTTTCAGTTTCGCCTGTAATCACCAAGATAACGACATAGCCCGCCGGAAGTTTTGCGCCGTGCAGACGCAGCGGATCGGGAACCTCGTTGCCTGTGAATGTCAGAGGCACATCGCGCTGATTCCTCGCCGGATAGACAACCCACTCCTTTCGCTCCGTGTTGCCGAAGTCGAGCGTCGTGATTCCCCCGGAGTAGCCGCAGCCGAAATCCGGCGAACCCGGCTGCATAAACAAGATGCGGTGATAAGGGGCTTCGATTAGTCCGGCGACTGCCTCTTTGATCATTCCCCCGAAGCTCATATCCTCACTGACACCCTCGGTATAGCCCCAATGGACGGCGCGGTCTGTCGGCGTTTTGCCGCGAAACCCTTTTTTGCCTTCGGTCTCATAGTGCGACTCGCCCGGATTCTCAGAGGAATAACGGCAATGTGCCTGTGCCGACGCACAGAGTTTCAGATTGAGGGTAAAAGGCGGCAGCCTCATTAACTTCCGAAAGCGGGTGGCTTCCCGAAACAAGAGCGTTTGCTCGGCGGTGAGTTCAGGCAGCTCAACTTGAGAGAGAACTTGCTCCTGCGCTTGACAAACGCCGGAAATCATAGAGAGAAAAAGCGAGACAACGATCTGAAAAAAGAGGCGTGTGGCTGTCCGGGTCGCCATTGTAATCGATTCCCTGCGCTGTGAAGATACTTGCTCGCAAAGAGTATCACAGGGATTGCCTGTGCGCTACTGGTTGTTCTACGGGAAAATGCCTGTCTGCCGGAAAAAGAGACAAAAAAAGAACCTGTTTCACCGAAATGAAACAGGTTTCCACCACATTCGATGGATTCAATGAAAAGGAGGACATGCGCTATTAACCATACGATTTACCCCAAATCATTGTTCCTGAAATTGATCACACAATTTT
>CAZPZP010000569.1:0-3513 GCA_964591025.1 uncultured Chthonomonadaceae bacterium | reverse complement strand
AAACTGCTCCACACGTCCCAGACTTATGGGTAAGGACGAGACAAGAACGTACCCGGCTGAAAAACAGGCGTCCTGCGGACGCAAATCCTCTCTTGAGAGTGATCACGTTGCAGAGGAGGATTTCGTCCGTAGGACGACTGTACTTGAGTCGGGTACGTTCTTGTACCCGGCAAGCCAAACACCTCTGTTTGCTGACTTATGCAAGAAATCTAATAAGTCCTATAGAACTGCGTTGAATATCAGTGATTGAATAGGAACTCGTTGCTGTTCAGTAATGCCCAGAGAAGGTCTTCTGCCGCGAGCTTCTTGTCTTTGGCTTTGGCGAGACGAGCGAGGGCAATTTTCTTTTCGGGTTCGGACGGATAGCGCGAATAGGTTCCAAGATAAAGTTCTTCGAGCAGTTTCGAGTCACTTGCTTTCTCCGCCAAAATTTGAGCAATGCGTCCGTCTTTGGCGGCGATGCGACCATTCAGCCCTGCGTTGTTCATGAGGTGCAGGATTTGCCCCATGTTCGGCATATCGCTGCGTTCGCATTCACAGGCAGTGTTTCGCGCCGGACGCCCGAAGAGATCGAGAAAATAAGAATTGACCGTTGGATCGGGCAGTTGGGCGGCGCGTGTGCCGGTTGGGTAGCCGTCGAATTTGTCCGTCGTTCCTGTCGCAGAGGCGAGAGCGTCAAGGAGGGCTTCCGCGCCGAGTCGCTTGAACGTGTAATGCGAAAAGTATTTTGTGTCGGCGGCGTTATTTCCTGTCGGAATTGGCGAACGCTGATAGGCATCGGAGAGCATAATCGTGCGAATCAGCCATTTGATATCATAGCGATTTTTGACGAAATCGGCGGACAGAGCATCGAAAAGTTCTTGGTTCGAGGGCGGATTGGTGGCGCGAAGATCGTCCACAGGCTCCACCAAACCGATGCCCATAAGATGCTTCCAGACGCGGTTAACGAGAATTTTGGCGAAGAACGGATTTTTCGGTTGGGTCAGCCAATCTGCGAGCGCATCGCGGCGGTCTCCGTCGAAATTCTCAGGAAGCGGTTTGGCGTCGAGTGCCGTCGGCGGCGCGAGTTTGTTGGTGCGCGGGTTGGTCACGTCGCCACTGTTCACAGCGAAAATCACGGTTCCGTCGGCGTTGTCGGCGGGTTTGGTACGGACACGGGCAAAGAATGCCGCCATCTGATAATACTGTTGCTGCTTCCACTTTTCGTAAGGGTGATTGTGGCAGCGAGCGCACTGAATGCGAACGCCGAGAAAAACCTGCGAGACGGTTTCGGCTTGTTCCTGCGGATTGACGGCGATACGGAAGAAGTTGGCGGCTCCGGTTTCGTTGGAACTGCCGCGTGCCGCAACAATCTCACGAGCGAATTGATCCCACGGTTTGTTGGCGGCAACACTGCTTCGTATATAGCGGTTCATTGCCGCCATGCCTTTATCGCCGAGCGTGCGGCGCGAACTCCGCAGTATATCGCTCCACTTCAGCGTCCAATAATCCACGTATTCGGGTTTGTCAAGAAGGGCATCTATCAACTTGGCGCGTTTGTCAGGCGATTTTTCGGACAGAAAAACGCGGGCTTCGTTAGATGTGGGCAACAAGCCGATCACGTCGAGTGAGGCGCGGCGCAAAAAGTCGGCATCGGTGGCGCGTGGTGAAGTATCCAGACCAAGTGCGGCAAGTTTGGCGTTGATATGCCCGTCGAGTTGGGTTGTTGGGTTATTGGGTTTTGGGGCAGGTTGGCGATAGGGCGAGACGAGGCGGGCGGTGGCGACTAACCCTTGATAGCGAATAATGATTGCCCCTTCGCCTTTGCCCGTGACTTTGGCGTTGCCGCTCGGCGTGACGGTGGCGACAGAAGAATCGAAGGAATCGAAAAGGGCTTGATTGGTGACATCGCGCTGAGAGTTGTCCGAGAATTTGGCGACAACTCGGTAACGCTGTGTGTCGCCGATGCCGAGAGTTTGGACTTTGGGCAGAATTTCGACGTTTGTAATTGCGGCTTCTTTGGGATCGAGTGCTGGCATACCGGCGGCGATCCAATCGTGCAGGACGCGATAATCCGCTGATCCGGGCATCAAGCGTTTGCCGCCTTTGTGAGCCACTGTCATCAGCGGCTTCAGCAGAAATAGACTTTTTTCGGGCTGTGCAACGGAAACGCGCCGCCCGTTGACCGCTTTGGTGATGGCGCGATAATCGGCGTCGGGATCATAGCCGAGCAGGGAAAGACGGAAATTGCCTTTGCCCTGTGCCGCCCCATGACACGCGCCCATATTGCAGCCTGTGCGTGTTAGGACGGGAATCACATCGGAATAGAAACGCGGGGCAGCAGATTTAGAAACGCCTGTGATCGTGAGTGGAATTTGTGTGCGGAGTGCGCCCAATTGTGCTGTAATGGTTGTTTTGCCGTTTTGGAGCGGGCGAACAGTTCCGCTGTCGTCAACACGGGCGATTTTGGAATTTTCAAGAGAAAATGTGACTTTTTGGCTGAGATCGCGTGTGGCGTTGTTCGCGGTTGTGCCGGAGACAAGCAGACGCACTTCGTCATAAGGATTACGGAGAGTCGCGGCAGAAGGCTGGAGCGTCAGGCGCGTGAATTTGGGTGCGGCTTGCAGTTTGGGCGTGTCGGCACGCGAGGGACGGCACACTGTCAGACTGACGAGCGCGAAAAGAGAGAAAAGAAGTGCGTTTTGTCTGTTCATAATGCTATGTGACCTGTAAAGCCGTTAGAAGGCTGTGCCTCTGAGTTCGGAAATGTGTTTGATGCCGTCGCGCTCCATCAGTTTGAGCAAGCCCTGATTGAGGGTACGCGGCAGGAACGGACCTTCATAAACGAGAGCCGTATAGCATTGGACAAGCGAAGCACCACATTGGATACGAAAATAAGCGTCTTCGGCAGAAAAAATTCCGCCAACGCCGATCAGTGGGATTTTACCCTGCGTTTCTTTGTAGAGAAAACGTAAGACTTCGGCGGCTCGGTCTCGCAAGGGTTTGCCGCTGAGTCCGCCTGTCTCTTGAAATCCTGCGGCGACTCCGGTGCGCGAAATGGTGGTATTGGTCGCGACAATTCCGGCGAGTCCGAGTTCAAGAGCGACTTCGGCGGCGTCCTCTAAATCGCTGTCGTCCATATCGGGCGAGAGTTTGACAAAAAGCGGCGTCGGATCGGATTGTCGTTTCGCCGCGAGTGAGCGGGATTCCTCCATCAGCATACCCAGCAATGAAGCGAGTTTGTCTTTTTCCTGCCATTGGCGCAGTCCGGGTGTGTTGGGCGACGAGACATTGACGACAACAAATTCGGCGAGACGGGAGAGTCGGCGGTAACAGGTGCGATAATCGTCGAGGGTCGCGTCTTCACCGCTGACGGCTTTGGTTTTGCCGATATTGATGCCAAGCGGAACGGGAAAATGGGCGCGGGCGCGGCGCAGTTTGGCGAGGCGTTTGGCGACGGCTTCGGAACCTTCGCTGTTGAAGCCGAGACGGTTGATCAAGGCTCCGGCTTGGGGAAGGCGAAAGACGCGGGGG
>CAZPZP010000568.1:0-3513 GCA_964591025.1 uncultured Chthonomonadaceae bacterium | reverse complement strand
AAATTTATTTCGCTGTGTCCTCACGGGCGGCGATATGTTCGATAGAGCAGGAAACTGCCCCTGCTATGCCGAACATCTCACATATGGAGAAACACGATATGCCCAACACCACTCACAGTAAAAAACAAAATCAGGTCGAGGATTTCATCAAACGTGCTCGACAATACTATCAAAAGAAACTCAGACCATTTCTGTTCGTTCAGACACTGCTCTTGATGGGTGGCATTCTTATATGGCTTCTCAAACTGCCCTTGTTCCTTGCAATCCTCTGCGTCGCGTCAGTATTTGTTGTCTTCTCTTTTAGCATTCGTTTCGTGGTCAACAAATTCGCCAGACAGATGACTCAAGAGGAGCGCAGTATGTTGGAAGACATTTCTGATATCACTCTTCCATCGTCAGAATCCGAGGGGCTTTTGAAGATCAAAAAGGCATATGATAATGTCAACCCACAAAAAGAGTATCTCCGTGCCGCCACAAAAACTGAAGATGGTATCCTGCTTCGCGCCGCTACCTATACTGACACTGCTCCGCAAGAGCAACTCCTTCGCGCCGCTCCAACCGACACAACGCCCTCGCTTCACACTGCGACATACACCAACAACGCTCCACAAGAACAAATTCTCCACGTCACCCAAAACGATGAAACGCCCTAAACCTGCTCCCTACTCCCTAAAACTCAATCCGAAAGCACGTCCCAACCTGCGGCGTACTCTCCAGCGTCAACGCCACTCCCAACGCCTCGCACAACCGCCGCACTATCGCCAGCCCCAACCCCGAACCCGGACGATCCGCATTGGCAGGGTCACGGCGATACTCCTCGAAGATTTCGTCCTGCACGTCGGGACTGATCCCTACGCCCGTGTCGTGGATTTCCAAATACCACTGCGCCGCACTCTCCCGCCCCGTCCGCACCACCACCCCGCCGCCCGGCGTATATTTCAGAGCGTTCGCGAGAAGATTATTGAGGATATGCCGCAGCATCGCTTTGTCCGTGCGAACCGTCAGCAGTGCCGGGTCGGGCGCGTATTCCAGCACCACGCACTGCGCCAGAAACGCCGGAGCGAACCCCGCCAGACACTCCTGCACGAACGGCGCAATCTCGAAATCCTCGACCTGAAGCGGCAGATTCCTCCCGTCTTCCAGCGCGTTGTAGTGAACCAACTCTTCCAGCAAATTCGACAACGACGCGACCCGATTTTCCATCACGCCGCAATGCTCGGCAAGATATTCCGGCTCGTTCTCATATTGGAGCAGATACAGCACAGTCCGAAGCGTCGTCAGCGGATGGCGCAAGTCGTGGATCACCATCGAAACAAAGCGGCGTTTCTCCTCGGCGGCGCGTTGGAGCTGCGCGTTGAGATGCTCGGCTCGCTCGACATTCGCCTGATGTTCCGCGACACGCTCGGCGATAATCCGTTCGCGCTCTCTCTCGACACTGACGCGCATCGCCAATATCGTAAGAAACTGCACATCGTCCTCGCCCAATTTCTCTTCGATGCGGTCGTCCAAAAAGCAGAGCGTGCCGATCATCTCGCCATCGGAAGCGCAGATCGGCACGCCCAAATATCGCCGCAATCCCAGCGACACGGCGCGATTGTTCTTGCATTCGGGGTGTTCCGCCGCGTCCTGCAAAAGAAGCGGCTTGCCCTCGCGCAGCACATACACACAAAACGTGTGGTGATGCGTCAGTGAAGTCAAACCCTGCATCGCGGGATGGAGATTGACCGCCTCGCACAGCACCATGCGGTTGCCCGTCGCCACGTTGATCATGACCGTCGCCTTCGGATAAAACCTGCCGACAATCTCCACCACGCGCCGACACACCACATTCGGATCGGGATCGAAAAAGACACTCAGTTCAACAATCGCGGCGTGCATTTCGGGTGTCATGGGCTTGCTTTCTCAATCCAAGAATGGCGCGTACTCGAAGCGGGTTTCGGGGAACTGCGCCTTCACAATCGCCCCGAACTGCGCGAGACACGAGTCGAGCGAGGCACGATCATGGAACTCCGCCCAATACTCTTCGCCTGTGTACTTGTCCAAATCCTCTGCGCCGACAATCCCCTCAAACAGTTCCCACAACTCCGGCGACGTTTCCGACAGCGTAGAATTATGCCCGACACTCACAAGCAGTGCATAATCCATGCCTTCTCCGTCGTCCGATTCAACCTCATAATCGCCGTACATCACGGGCAGGTCACGATCAGCGGCAAACGCGGCAACTTCGGCACGAAAATCGGGAAGGGTCACGGTAACAGTGATATTCATAAGAGTGTCTCAAACCTCCGAACTGTATCCATAGTCGCGGGTATGCGCCTCTTCCAAGTACGCGGCAAGCAGATCAATGGCGGCAACAATGTCGTCGGTGTGCGCCATTTCGTTGACGGTATGGACATAGCGCGTCGGAACCGAGAGCGTAAACGACGGCACACCGCCGCGACTGCGCTGAATGCCGCCCGCATCGGTTCCGCCACGCGGCAGAACTTCGAGTTGATGCGTGATCCCCTTCGCTTCGGCAATATCGCGGAAATGCCGCACCAGTTTTGGGTGACAGAGCAATGACGAATCGGAAATTTTGATCGCCGCGCCTTTGCCGAGTTCCGTTACGCGGTCATAATCAGGCGGTCCCGGAAAATCGTTGGCGAGCGTGATGTCGAGGGCGATTCCGATGTCCGGTTGGAGCGCGTAGGCGGCAGTGATGGCTCCCCGCAGTCCCACCTCTTCCTGAGTAGTCGCCACCGCCAAGATATTCGCCTTGATGTTCGTTTTCTTGAGTTTCCGCAGTGCCTCGATCATCACGAACACACTGAGGCGGTTGTCGAGCGTTTTGCTGACAATGGTATCGCCAATCTGTTCGGCGGTTCTGTCCATCGTCACCATATCGCCGACTTCAATCTGCTCTTTGACCTTCTCTGCCGACAGCCCCAAATCCACAAAAAACTCCTCGATTTTCGGCGGCTTGTTCATCTCTTCGGCGGTCAAAAGGTGAATCGGTTTGGCGGCAGGCATGAGGGTTCCGCGCAGGGTTTCGCCCTTATAGCCATGAATAAGAACGCGCTGTGCCACCATCACCCGTGCATCCCAGCCGCCAACAGGAAGCAGACGGATGAAGCCCTTGTCGTCAATAAATTTGACAAGGAAACCGATCTCGTCCATGTGCGCGGCGATCATCACGCGGGGCGCGTCGCTCGCGCCTTTCTTAAAGCCGATCACATTGCCCATGACATCGGCTTCGATGGTATCCACGAGTGGGCGCAGTTCATTGACAACGACGCGCCGGATCGGTTCCTCACGAGATGACACGCCGGGAGTCTCGCACAGCGTCTTGAGAAGAGAAAAATTCAGTTCTGCCATAATGGAAAAATGCCTCTGTAGGTGCTGAAATCAGCGAATTTGTTAGCGTCTCATTCTCTATGGTCAAGGCAATTTCCTGCCCCAATCGCATCGGAGAGTGCGAATCAAATTGAAGGCAAGTTCTGAGTGTTTGAGAGGCATTTGCTGTTGTCCGGGTAC
>CAZPZP010000567.1:0-3517 GCA_964591025.1 uncultured Chthonomonadaceae bacterium | reverse complement strand
CCTGTGTACTGACGAGGAGACATTCTTCTCCTGCTTTTAGACGTGTGCGGATGGTGTCCATAGTTTGGCGACGATGCGCTCCACAGAGCAGGGTAGACAGATGGAAAATCGCCGGATTGTCATTGCCAATTTGCTCGCGTAAGGCAGAAAGGAGTTTGAGGGCGTCAGCGCGGGTGTTTACAACTGTCACGCATTGGCGCGGTTCATATGCACTCATTTTTTGTGCAACCTGCTTCCAGTCCAAAGGTTCCGGTTCGATGTGATATTGAACACGGCGCATTTTTTGGAAATGGAGTTCCGGTTCAGGGACAATCTCGCGTACATCGTTGAAGCCACTCAGATAACCCAATTTGCCGGAAAGTGCGGGCTGTGTCGCCGTGCAGAGTATAACAGTGACGCCGTAGTATTTTGCAAGGGTTTTTAGGGCGTCAATAATCGGCTTGAGTAAGTGAGGCGGCAGCATCTGCACCTCATCAAGAATCAAAACACTCTGCGCTATATTGTGCAGTTTGCGGCACGCCGACGGTTTGTTGGCGAACAGCGATTCGAACAATTGAACAGTAGTCGTGACAACAAGCGGCGCATCCCAATTCTCACTTGCCAAACGTCGCCATGAACTTTCACCGTCTCCAGTATCCTCATCGTCTCTGTCCTTCGGTTCGTCAGGAACAGCAGAGTGATGCACGAGAATAGGCGCGTCCTCGCCGAAAATGCCTTGAAACACTCCCACTGTTTGATCAATGATGCTGGTATAGGGAATGGCATAGATGATGCGCTGAAATTGGGGCGTGTGGTGGCGAATATGGGCAAGCGCAAAGGCAAGCGAGGCGCGGGTTTTGCCTCCGCCTGTTGGAACTGTTAATTTGAAAACGCCGGGCGGTAATCCAGCGGCTTGCAAGCAGGACTCGTAAACTTCGCGCCGGACAGTATTGACCGTAATTTCCAGTTCGGTTATTGCATTTTGAGCGGCTTCATTTTGAAGAGTCTGCTGATTGGCTTCCAAAACGCGCTCCCATTTATCAAGAGACGCCTCCCATTGGCGCGTTTCCGTTTTCTCTGCTTGAAAGTGCTGCTCGGTATCGAGGCTGTCTGCATCGACAAGGCAGGAGAACAGCATTCGTGCAAACATCTCCTGTTCGCGTTCAGTTTTGCCGAAAGAGGCGGGGATTGTGAGTGGTTCCGTGAGGGCGACGAGTTCCGGCATATCTTGGCGTGCGCGTTCGATGCACTCTTTCCAATGTGCCTCCTCGCCTGTTTCTGGTGCGCGAGTGATAGCATCGCTATGGTCTGGCATTCCGCCATGATGTCCCAAAACGCTGACGAATATCGGATCAAGATACTCAAGCCCTGTGAATTTTTCAGTGAGGCTTGCCCCTGCTCGTTTATGATCTCCTCCGCCACCGGGGACGCGATAAGTTTTGCCTTTGAGAGATGCTTGGTGGCACGCATCGAGATAATTCTGGAATTTGTCACCGTATTTGCCGATGTCGTGTAACAAAGCGGCGAGTTTCGCCCACTCTCCGGCTTGAAATCCTATGGCGAACTGGACAGCAAGCGGCAGAACTCCGGGTGTTTTTCCATTTTCGCCGAGAGTATGTTCGCGCATGGTTTGCCATTTTTCGGGTTGGTCTTTGGGCGGACTATGTGCCGCGAAACGGGGTTTACTGCTCATAGTTATGTTTCTCCATCAACGAGAGTGTGCTGCGGGAGGAAAAGCCAACAGAGACTTTTGTCGTCGCATCGTTAGAGATACTGAATCTTTGGTGAAGCAAGCGGAAAATAGGCGCAAAGTTTTTTTCGCTTGCTTCGGTGTCGGTTGGCTATAGCGTGCTGTGGGCTATCATGCCGTTCTCCATTTTGAGATGGAAGTCGAATAGGTTGGCATCGAACGCCTCGCTGTGGGAGATGAGAAAAATCTGGTCGAACTTCTTCCGCAAAATGCCTTTGGTGAGAAGATGGACGAGGTTCAAGGTGCGTTCTTTGTCAAAACTCGATAAGGGTTCATCAAGGAAAAGCCAGTTTGGGCGTGAGGTTTTGCCGGTGGGCAGGGTGGCGAGCGCGAAACCGAGTCGAAGGGCAAGCGAGATTTGGTCTTTGGCTCCACCAGAGAAGACGTTTTTGCTTTTGTGTGCGCCCGCTCGCTCGTCGTAGATTTGGAGTGAGTTGTCGGCGTCGTTCCATTGCAGGTCTTTGTAGCGTCCTGCTGTCAAAATTGGAAGCAGAGTTCGCACGTTTTGGATTGTTAAAGGCATGACGCGGTTGACGATGCTTTGGCGTGTGGTGCTGATGATTTGGGTTGCGTGCGTTTTGATGTCGAGTTCGCGGCGTGCGGTGGCATGGGCGGCGCATTCGGCATTGAGATCGAGGGGCTGCGGCGGTAGATAGATGTCTTCGGCTTGGGTTTTGCGCTGCGTTTGGGCGGCGACGAGGCTGTTTTTGCGAGCTTCGTGTTCTGTATTCCACTCTTCCGCGCTTCGGTGGTGTGCGCTGCTCAAGACCGGATCGCGCTGGATGTGTTCGGTGGCGGTTGCGGAATCAAGCCCTAATTTGCGGTATCGTTCCGTGATTTCGGTTGTGAGCGTGTCGGCTTGCTGTTGGCTTGCGGCGTTGGCGTTGCCGAGTTCAATGTTCGCGTTGTTGAGAGTGTCGCGCTCGGTTGTGCGTTCGGGAAGGGCAAGTCCCTGATGGCGTGCAGAGATCTTTTGGGCGTGCTGTTCGAGTTGCGCGGGGGCTTCGGACAGTGTTGGAGCGGATATATCGGGCAGAGTTTGACGCCATGATTCGGCGAACTTTGCGGCATTTTGGGTGACGTTTGTATCACAATTTGCGGCGATGCGGCGTTTGTCGGGCAACTTGGCGACGCTTTCCGTGTCTTGCTCGATACTGCTCTTTTGGAGGGACAATCGCGTTTTGAGTTCCGCCGCATTTAGGGGCAGGGACAGGGTTTGCAGTTGTTCGAGAACGGGCGCGTATTTCTGCTGTTCGCTGTGGTTTTCGGATTGCTTCTGTGTGGCTGCCTGAACATTGGCGATTAAGACAGCGCGGTTTTCGGCGTCAAGGCGGCTTTTGCGGTCGGCTTGGCGTCCGGCGATTTGGCTAAGTTCGTGTTCGGCGGCGTGCAGATTGTCGGCGGCGGCTCTGGCACGTTGTTCGAGTCCAATGTCCGGCTTGGCTTCACATTCCACCCGATACGCTTCCTGCTCTGCAATTGCGGTTTGCTCCCACGATTGCGGAGTATTGCTACCGAGGTTCAATGTCTGCGCGATCTGCCCTGCTTGCTGCATCTCAGTGGCGGCGGAATTGCGCTTTTCGGTTTCTTGGCGCAGAATTTCCGGCAGACGCGAGACAGCACTCTCCACTTGAGCGATCTGCTTATGGAGTTCGGTTTCGGCTTGCGTCAATGCTTCGCTATTCGCCAAATTCAGGGCGTGCAGAAGCGGTTGGAGTTTCGCGGCAATCTCTTTCTGTTCGGCGACGGCTTGCTGCTCATCCTCTGCGATTCTGAGAAGGGCGGCGT
>CAZPZP010000566.1:0-3518 GCA_964591025.1 uncultured Chthonomonadaceae bacterium | reverse complement strand
CGAATTCCGCCCTCTTTTGAGGAAGAGGGTTCCGCAAGCGAAACCCCTACATTCTACCTTGACGGAGTATGAGGGCTTTCATCTCACGTCATTTTCATTAGGTCGCTTGTGTGGACACTCTCGCCACAGAGTATGCCGAGACTAATAGAGAAATCGCTTAAACTCCGTACATTCGCCAGCGCGGGGGTTTTAAACCCCCGTCTGAAATGGCGTGCCACCAAGCGTCCTGCGGACGCGCAATGTACGAGATTTATCTGATTTGTCTATTAGCAGCTAATAAAAGAGCGTTGTGCCGATTCATTGCAAGGGTCACAATGGGCTAAACCCCCTCGCTGTATGACGTGCCGCCGAGTAGGCTTCGCACACAATTGCATTGTTGAATAGGCATCGTGTCCGCAGGACACTCAGCCGTAGGCTTCAAGCGACGGAGTTCAGTCCGTTGGGCAAGAAGCGGCTGCCCTCAAATCGGCGTGGCATTCGGGCATTTGCGAAATCCGCACGGGCAATCGCCGTGCTGGGACGGGAATCACACTTCGGGAATTGTACCTTGGATGACAGGAACGGGGATTTTCGAGAAAGTCCTCTTGAGAGGTTTTGAGAGGATTGACTTGCGTTCACTTTCCATAAGATTTGGTTTCAGATGAGTGCAAAGGCAACACGCTCACAATGATTTGAGGAAAGCAATCAAATCTTTCAACTCTTCCGGTGTCGGATCGGGTTTGCCGGTCAGTTCCGAAGCGCGGTGCTTCTGCGTCAGAACCGTTTCGAGACTTCGCGCACTGCCATCGTGGAGATAGGGAACGCGATTATAGAGATTGCGAAGCGAAGGCGGATTAAAACCCGGATGAGCGTCCATCGGCGATTCGAGACCAATTTTGTAGATGCTGGCGTTGGTATAGTGCGGCGGCGCGTGGCACGTATCGCAGCCTTTTGCCCGGAAAACCGATTCCCCGCGTTTTGCCGAGGCGGTCAGCGTGCCGTTCGGGTTGCGATAGGGACTTCGGGGCGGTTCAAGCGTGGCAAGAAACGCCATCAGTGCGTCGAGGTCTGCTTCCGAAGGCGGCTCGCCCTGCATGGATTTCGTCACCGAATCGTGAACCAACTGTCGCAGATTTGGCTTCGCACCATGCCACGTCCAAGGGGCAGTTGTGGTCACACCGCGCAGACTCGGCGTTTTCTTTGGCGTCTCATAACTGCCATCGTTGAAAGTATCGAAATTGGAACCGCTGGTATGCCCCTCGACATGGCAGGTACTGCACGAATACCACTGATTGAACGAGCGTTGTGCGTCATAAAAAATCGCTTCCCCGCGTCGTGCCAACGAAGGCGTTTTCGCGCCGCCGAGATCGATGGTGCGTATGATTTGACCTGTCTCTATCGCAACGACCTGAAGGGAGTTGCTCAAGTAGTTAGCGACAACGACGGTTTGCCCGTCCTTCGCGAATTGGACAGCAAGAGGGCGTCCTCCGAGGGGAATCCGGCGGAAGCGTGCGGGATCGCGCAGCAGTTCCGGTTCGATATGATCGCCCGGACCGCCGAACGCCACAAAAGGCAGGGGCAAACGCAGCAAAATCAGTTCATGGGTTCCCGCCGCCGTGAGGGCAATGATGTTGCCGTCGGGACTGACCGCAACGCCGTCAACGTCCCCAACCGCTTTGCCGCGTGGATCGAGCGAAATGGCTTCACGAGGACCTTCCTCAGCGAGAGGGGCGCGGCTTAATCGGCTGGCTGTGACCCAGCCCTGATCGATGTTCTCTTTGGTGGCGGGGCGACCTCGCTCGGCGATATTCGGCACAAACGCCCATGTGCCGTCAGGAGCAGCAGCGATGTGGCGGACATTATGCCCGCGCAATTTGACCGTGTGCAGGATTTTCAATGTGGAAGCGTCCAAAACAACGAGTTCTTGCGAACGGGCGCAACCCACAGCGAGACGCTTGCCATCCGGTGTCAGGGCGACGTGCCAAGGCTCCGCACCGACAGCAGTCTTCGAGAGAACTTTGCGGGTCTGAATGTCTACGAGGGCAAGCGCGTTTTCGCCCGCCAATGCGACAAATGCGCGTGTTCCATCGGCAGAAAACGCCACGCCGCGTGGTTCATCTCCGACAGCCATTGTTGCCGTCGCTTTGATGCCCGTCGGCTTGACATCCAAAAGTGTGATATTATCAGAAATTTGGTTGGAAACAAGAGCCTGTTTGCCGTTCGGCGACAGGGTGATCGCGAACGGTCTTTGCCCAACACCAATCTCGGCAATAACAGTGCCGCTATCAAGATTGACCAGAGAAACGGAATCCGCCGTGCTGTTGGCTGTCACCGCCAAAATGCCATCCTTCCGAAGTGCGACACTCGAAGGCGAGCGATCCCGTTCCGGCAGAGGCGCGGGCATTCCCCCCTTGGGCAAAAGTGTTGTGAACACCGCCAGCGTCAGGGTGATGGAGATAAGCAGAAATCGGTAAGAGAACATAAATTGCCTGATAACAAGAACAGTCGCTAATAGACGTATCACCTAAACATAGCACGAATTTGCGTCCGCAGGACGCTCGTCGGAACGACACCCTGCCGGGTATTTTCAATACCCGCTCTGAGCCAAATGCCATGTTTCTCTGATTTCTCTATAAGATGCGACGCAACATCAATACGAAAGAAAGAAGTCCGATTAAAAACTCTATGGAGACGATTCGAGAAGAAAGGAGCGGATGGGGACGACCTGCCATCCGCCCTGACGCGAATCGCCGTCGTTATTTGGTCGAACTGACCAGAGGATCGATGCCTCAACCAAAGGGGCGCGTCTCTTTCATGGGGACATCTTTCCCTGAAAGAACCGCCACGATGGCGTTGGGCAGGTATTTCGCTTTGACGTCGTTCTCCTGCGGCTCATCGTCGAAAGAACCGAAGTAGCGCATCGTCCCTTTTTTGTCAATGACGACAAAGGTGGGCGTGGAACGGACTTTAAAGAAACGCGCCACTTCGCCCTTCGCATCGTTGAGGACAGGCATTCCAAAGTTTTTCGACTCCGCGAATTTGACGATGCTTTCCTCGGTATCGTTGGCACTGCAACGCACTCCGAAGAACTGCACGTCCTTGCCGCCGTATTTGCCTACAAGTTCGCCGACTCGCTTTTCGTACCGCCATGTCACGCTGCACTTTTCGCTCAGAAAAAAAAGTACAACGGGCTTTTTGTCCTTGAATTTGGAGAGGGTGACGAGTGCCTTCTCTTCCTTTTCTCCGTCCTTGAGTTCTTTGGTCAAGTCTTTGAGCTTGAAGTCCTTAACGGGCTTACCAATCTCTGCCTGCATCGGTTTCGTGTCCGCTTCGGCTTTCGGCTTCTTCGCCGGTTCCTGTGCATTGACGTTGGCGCAGGCGATGGCTCCCAGTGCCAGCAAAGCCCCCGCCCCCCACTTGAATGTGTTCATGTTGCCTCCAGAGCGTAGTTCTGTTTGGGTTTGTGCTGTGGGTCATTCTGACGAGAAAAATTTCTTCGACGCACACACACTCCTATTATACGCTTCTTTTGGTCAGAC
>CAZPZP010000565.1:0-3521 GCA_964591025.1 uncultured Chthonomonadaceae bacterium | reverse complement strand
CGGAGTTTCGGCTTCTAAATTCACACAGTCGGTAATTCGACACGCATCCTTGATTCTCCTTGTACGAACAGGCACCTGGGGAGAAATGAGGAGAAATAGGAGAATTGGGATGAAAACAGTCAAACGGTTTTTCGCGCTTCTCGCGCTCGTCACTCTGCTCGGTTATGACCTGATGCGCTGGAATCTTAAGGTTCTGGCACTCAAGATCAAGAATAGCCGCCTGTTCCAATGGTTCACTGCGGCACAGAACAAACCGAAGATTATCAAAGGACTTATGCGTTTTTTGATTAATGGCGCGGCTTTAACTTTCTTGCTGACACAAAGTTATGTGCTGTTTCCAAGTCTGTTGGTAGCAGGGCAGACTGCCGGGTTCAGCATGATGCTCCAACTCGCTTCCGACCAGTACGAATCTTTTCTCAATGCGGGACGGTTCACACGCTGGCTGAAAGAGAAGTTCCGCATCAAGGACAGCGCGGCGCAGAAGATATACGTCGTGGAACGCTTGTCTCGCTGGTATGTGGTCGAAGTCGCGTTTACGGCGTGGCTGATGGGGCTGATTACGCTGGTCTTCGGAGGGACGTTCTCTGTCCCGGCTGTCTTGCTCATTGCGCTCTGCGGAATTGGGCAAGGAGTGTGGGATTGTGCAATTTCCGAGTGGGCGCAACTCCGCCGGGAAGCCGCGTTGAATCCCGTCGAGCAGGAGAAGATTAACCGCCGCCGAGATTCTGGCTTCTTGCTTGGCTCTGTCGTGAGTGTCTCCGCCAACCTGCTGGCTCAGGGAAACGGCTTCGCAAAAGTCATCGGCTCGCTGCTTTTTGCGGCACTCTTCTTTGGCGGCTGTATTGTCCGCACCTTCATTCCGAAGGCGAAACGCGATAATGAGCGAAACACTCTGCTGCGTCCTTCCAAACCACCGCAAATGACGGTTTTTGCCACGCAGCCCCTGACGGACAAGCAGAAAACGCTGATCGAAATAGGACAGGAGGTGCAAAACGAGTTGTAAGTCTGCCTTTGGAAGAACCGTGACCGCTGCGGGTAAAGATTGCTGACATTGTGCGTCGCGCCAAAGTTGCACGGCGCACTGTCTCGCTTTTATTTTACCCTTGCGTGTCAATGCAGGGACTGTGCCTCGTCAGAAATCTCCTCCGTATGCCGAGAGGCGGGGTATAATGCCCACATAAGGAGGAGCAAAAGACCATGACACAACTCTTAGAACAAGTCTACACACAAACCAAGCAATTGCCGGACAGAGAACAGGATGCGATTGCCTCCCTGATTCTTAGAGAACTCGCCGACGAGGAGAGACGGTCAGCACGCTTTGCCAGCTTTCAAGACGCAAGTTTCTCCTATATTTCCAACGATGGCATCCGGGCGCAAATCATCGGCTCGCCGTTCTATGTCCTTTCCCTACTGGAGGTACGGGATCGGCTCAATGCAAACCCCGACGCCCCCGACCCCACACCTGACAATTTAGCAAGCGGCATGAATATATCGCTGGCGCAGGTCTATGCCGCACTCGCCTACTATCATGCCAACAAGAAGCTCTTCGACGCGGAATTGGAACGCAAAAGGCAGGCAAGGGAAAAATTTTGGGAGGAACAGATTGCTCGTGTCGGAGGAGCGAATGTCTGGGCAGAACTTTATGGAGCACTGCCTGATGATGACTCGGATGAGGAAGTTATTGCTGCACTGGAGATAATAAGTTGATGCCTGTATCGAGGCTACGCTATCTGCCCGACACGAACATTTTCATCCATTATGTGCGGCAAAATCCCCTCTCTCAATTCGTCGAGCAAACCTACGCGATTCAAAGCGGCGTTGCTCCTCCGATTATCAGCAGTGTCATTGTGGGAGAGATACGTGCCTTTGCTCGCCTCCGAAAATGGGGCGGAGAGAAACGACAACGCACTCAAACCCTCATTGAACGCTGTATCATTGCTCCAATTGAAACAGAGGAGATTTATGAGGCTTATGCAGAGTTGAATGCCTATAGCATTTCTGTCGGGCGTACTATGGGCGACAACGATCTCTGGATAGCCGCCACTGCACTCGTGACTGACGCTGTCCTGCTGACAACAGACAAGGATTTCGACCATCTCTACCCTTCTCAGATTCAGCGTATCTACATTGACCCGAACACGCCGTGACAGCATCTCTTGATTCTGTACTGTATTTTGGCATTGCCCAACTGGTTCAATGAAATCGCCAAGTGTTCTTTCGTTGTTTCCGCGCATTCTTTCATGACTCCGCCGCAGAATAACGAAAAAACGTGGCATCTCTCCATAAAATTCCCGCGTCAGTAGGAAGTTTTGCCGCAAAATTTCCTCATTTTCCTGCTCAATCACAAAGAAATCGGACAGAACTTCGTAATTTCCCCGCAGTATCATAATAACCCTTGCACACTCCAGTAAACCGTTACCGCAAAGCCTCTCTAAATGGAACCATCGCGTTGCAAGCGTCGTTGAATGGGGCGCAGTCCATCAACTTCACATTTCGCCCTCCGACAGGCACAGGTACACCCTTCACTCGAACAGCGACGCTGAATACGAACGGAACCTACAGTTTCAACGATATTCCGATTGGCGAGTATACGCTCTCCATCAAAGGCGCGAAATGGCTACGCAAAAATCTCACGATTGATGCAAGGTTGGGCAATGTTTCCAATGCCAACGCCACTCTTCTCGCTGGAGATGCCAACGACGATAATGCCGCCGATATTGGCGACCTGTTGCTTCTCATCGCGCACTACAACAAAAATGCGCCGAGTGCCGACTACCTAAATGCCGCTGACTTCAACGATGACGGAGCCAACGACATTTCCGACCTACTTCTTCTCGTCGCCAACTACAACAAGCAGGGCGACCAATAACGAGAAACGGCACGGAAAGAGGGCGTATAATAGAGGGAAGCGCAAAGTGATGCGCTTCCTTTTTGCTTGTGAAAGGAGGCTTAACAATGACAATAACCGTTTCGCCTTGTGTTCCTGATGAGGGTCTCTCTGCCCTGATTCCCGATGCCTCTCTCAGAATGACGACGTTTGTGGAGGCATATCACCGTTTCCCCGATAACGCCGAACTGCTCAAGACAGGATTTCTCCTTGAGGATTGGCAGTACCATGCCGCATTAGCCTACTATTACGCCAACAAGGAACTCTTCGATGCCGAGTATGAGCGCGTCAAGGAAAGACAGCGCAAATTCTGGGAAGAAGCCGCCGCAAAAAACGGAGACCGGAATGTCTGGGCAGAGATTGCAGGGCGACGAAACCGATGAGGAGATCAATGCGTGGCTGGAACAACTGAGTTGATGCCGCAAACTGCGGGGACTATCCTCCCCGATACCAACATCTTTGTCCACTACGCACGCAATGATGAAATGGCGCAGTCTATCGAGCAAACCTACGCACTTTTAGGCAGTGGCGATCTGCATAGCGTGAGCATTGTCACGCTGGGAGAATTGCGGGCGTTTGCTCATAGAGAAATCGCTTAAACTCCGTACATTCGCCAGCGCGGGGGTTTTAAACC
>CAZPZP010000564.1:0-3535 GCA_964591025.1 uncultured Chthonomonadaceae bacterium | reverse complement strand
TACATTGCGCGTCCGAAGGACGCTTGGCGGCACGCCATCTCAGACGGGGGTTTAAAACCCCTGCGCTGGCGAATGTACGGAGTTTAAGCGATTTCTCTCTAAGGAGACGGGAAACGGCTCCTTTTCTTCAATTTTCCGCTAAACTACAGATTGGAAATATAACGCCTTATCATGCGGAATTGCATCCGTAGGACGGCTGTACTTTTGCCGGGTACGTTTTTGTACCCGGAATGGAGAAATTTATCATGGAAACCCCTGTTGTTGCCCACTATCCCGCAGAATTGCAGACGACCAACCCAATTTGGTACGGCACGGCGGAATTCGGAACCAAAATTCGCGGCAAACTCGCGGCGGATCTCATCGAACAGTACTATGCGGCGGGCGGGAGGATGCTCGACACCGCACACTGTTACGCTTATTGGGCGTCTGACGGCGAAGCGGGCTGCTCAGAGAAAGCGTTGGGCGCGGCGTTGCGGCGGGTCGGCGAACCCGAAGGCATATTGATTGCGACCAAAGGCGGGCATCCCGACGGCGGCAAAAAATATCCGCGCCCCGACAAATATCTCACGGCGGCAACCATCGAACGGGATATTTCCGACAGCCTCGAACGTCTTGAACGCGAGACGATTGACCTCTATTATCTCCACCGTGACGACCCCCGCGTTCCTGCCGATGAGATCATTTCGATCTTGAATGCCCATATCCAAGCCGGAACGATCAAGCATCTCGGAGCCAGCAATTGGTCTGCTGAACGCATCAATGCCGCTAACACGTATGCCGTTAAAAATAATCTCGTGCCGTTTGTGATCTCACAGGTGCAGTGGAGTTTGTCGGTTCCCAACTGGAAGCCCGTAACGTTGGGACCACAAAATACGTTCGTCAACGCAGAAGAAAAAGAGGCGTATGCCGCGATGGAGATGCCTGTTGCCGCGTATTCTCCGACGGGCGGCGGCTGGCTGACCAATTTCGACAAAGTCAACGGCAGTTTCGAGACACCAGAGAATTTGGCGCGGCGCGAACGACTACACGAACTGGCAAAGCAACTCAACGCAACACCCGCACAAGTGGCAATCGCCTACCTGCTCTACCAGCCGATTCGCACCTATCCCATTTTCGCCACGTCTCTGCCCGAACACATGACGGAGATTCTCGACTCGCGCACAATCACGCTGACGGCGAACGATCTTCTCTGGCTTGAGGCAGGCGAGTAAAGCGTGATGGACAAGTACGCACTGCCGGAAGGGTTGCTGATCGGCTACTACGGCGACGACTTCACAGGTTCCACCGATGTGATGGAAGCCCTGACGCGCAACGGACTGCGAACAGTGCTGTTCCTCGCGCCGCCAACGCCGGAACAATTGGCGCAATATGAGGGAATACGCGCAGTCGGGATCGCCGGGATCAGCCGCAGTCTGCCAACCAAGGAGATGGACGCCGAACTGCGTCCTGCATTTACGGCATTGCGTGATTTGGGCGTTCCGATAGTCCACTATAAAATCTGTTCGACGTTCGATTCGTCTCCGCAAATCGGCAGTATCGGGCGTGCTATCGAAATCGGGCAAAGCGTTTGTGATTCGCCGTTTGTTCCGATGGTTGTTGGTGCGCCCTATCTCAATCGGTTTGTCGTTTTTGGCAATCTGTTTGCGCGTTCTGGTTCCGAAAGCGCAGTGTATCGCTTGGATCGCCACCCAAGTATGAGTCGCCACCCCGTCACTCCCATGCATGAAAGCGATTTGCGCCTTATTCTTGCGGAGCAGACGGATCAACTGATTACACTTTGCGATGTAACAAAATTCAGTGAAAAGGATTTTGCTCTTTCCATTCAACAACCCGGAGAGATAATCCTCTTCGATACTCTTACACGGAGCGATTTGTACAATATCGGTGAACTGATTTGGAGCGAAGTAAAGAAGGGCAGCACACTTTTCTCAGCGAGTTCATCGGGATTAGAATATGCTATTGGCGTCTATTGGAGGGAGCAAAATTTACTCTATCCGTTCCCTCAGTTTCCACAAGAAGCCGTAAACCAGATTGTCGGTGTGTCGGGCAGTTGCTCGCCGGTTGCGGCGCGACAATTAGAATACGCCAGAGCCAACGGTTTCGCCGTGATGGATTTGGTTCCTGATCCGAACGCGCTGGAACCTTTGGGCGATACGATAACGCTGAACGCGATTGTAAAGAATGCCGTCGAAAGTTTACAAGTTTCCGATTGTCGCGGCGTCTTGCTCAACACCTGCGCCGGTCCCGACGATCCGCGCTTGACCGCGCACGCCGATAATCCGCGCCTCCAAACTTCTGAATACAAGCGTTCGATAGGCAAGGCACTGGGGCAAATCTTGCGCGGTCTACTCGAAGCGACAGACATTCGGCGTGTTGTCGTTGCTGGCGGCGATACTTCCGGCTATGTCGCAAAGGCGTTGGGCATTGTCGCGTTGGAGATGGTCTGCCCGATGGCTCCGGGTTCGCCGTTATGCCAAGCCTCTGCCCCCAATACAGTGTATGACGGCGTGGAAATTGTTTTCAAGGGCGGGCAAGTCGGGCGACAGGAATTTTATACCGATGTGGTCAACGGCGGCATTCCATAAGAGGAGATTTCGATGAACTTGATAGATGAACCAGAGATTGATGTCTCCGATTCCTTTGCTGCCTCTCATCGCTTTTCGATGCTGAACGCAGAAATTTTGGAAGCGTGCGAGACACTTCCACACGACTTTTTTGCGATGATCATCACTTCACCGCCCTACAATATCGGCAAACAGTATGAAAAGCAGACAACGCTCGATAGTTATCTCGATACCCAAAAACAGATCATTGCCAAACTGGTTCCGCTTCTCAAAGCGAATGGAAGCCTTTGCTGGCAGGTTGGCAATTATGTGGACAACGGCGAAATTTTTCCGTTGGATATTTTCTTCTATCCAATTTTTCGAGAGTTGGGCTTGAAACTCAGAAACCGGATCGTATGGCACTTCGATCACGGTCTGCACGCTTCATATCGGTTCTCCGGCAGATACGAAACACTGCTTTGGTTCACTACATCCGATGACTATCTTTTCAATCTCGATGCCGTGCGCGTTCCTTCCAAATATCCGGGCAAACTGCATTTCAAGGGCGATAAGAAAGGACAGCCGAGCGGCAACCCATTAGGCAAAAATCCGTCCGATTTTTGACAGCTTCTGGCAGAGGAATGGGAGCAGGGCATTTGGGAAATCCCCAACGTCAAGTCAAATCATTGCGAGAAAACGATTCACCCCTGCCAGTTTCCCGTTGAACTTGTGGAGCGTTGTGTCTTGGCATTGACGCAAGAAGACGACTGGATATTAGACCCTTTTGCGGGAGTGGGCAGTTCGCTGATCGCTGCCGCCAAGCAGGGTCGCCGCGCCGTCGGAGTTGATCGCGCTGCCGAATACTGCCAAGTGGCGAAGGAGAGACTGGAAGCATTCCACGCAGGAAATCTCAAACTTCGTCCCTTGGGCAAGCCTATACATAAACCCACTGGTAAGGAAAAAGTCGCGCAAATTCCTCTCGAATGGTTGGA
>CAZPZP010000563.1:0-3542 GCA_964591025.1 uncultured Chthonomonadaceae bacterium | reverse complement strand
TGATAGTTTCGGCTGACTCCTGCATATCGGGTATTGCGGCAGAAAAGGTCAGCGCAGCTTCTAACTCCGGTAATCCGACAGATGTTTGAGCAGAAACCGCGAGAACAGAGTCGGGCGCAATTCCTATCACTTCGGCAAAAAACGTCGGAACCGACCCGATAAGCGCACGAATGCGATCTGGGGCTGTAAGATCGGCTTTGTTGAGGGCGACAACGAGACGAACCGAAGCGGTATTGTGCAGACTTTGTGCGGCGATTTGATCCTCGTCTGTAACACCCGAAACCGCGTCAATAACGAAGAGAATCACGTCGGCGATTTGAACTTCTGCGCGAGATTTGTCTACTCCAATTTGCTCGATAACGTCCTGCGTCGTGCGGATTCCAGCCGTATCCACCAAGACAATCGGAACGCCCACGATATTTGCCGACTCTTCGACGGTATCGCGAGTGGTTCCGGCAATAGGAGTAACGATAGCGCGTTCGGTACGAAGAAGCGCGTTGAGGAGTGAGGATTTGCCGACGTTGGGCTTGCCGATAATGGCGATACGCAGTCCTTCGCGTAGAATCCGCCCGCGTTCTGCTGTGGCAAGAAGTACTTCGATACGCCGCTGAACGGATTCGATTTTGGTGAAAAGAGTGTCATAGTCAAGTTCGCCAACTTCATCGCTGAAATCTATCGTGACTTCGATAGAGGCGAGAATGCCAATCAAATCGTGACGCAGTGCGGCGATATGCGAGGAGAGTCCGCCTTCTAATTGACGGCGGGCGAGTCGGCGAGAGGTGTCTGTCTGAGCGCGAATAAGATCGGCGACAGCCTCTGCTTGCGCCAAGTCGAGTTTGTTATTAAAAAAGGCACGTTGCGTAAACTCTCCGGGTTCCGCCGGACGCGCCCCCGCTTCCAGACACGCCCGCAAAACGCGCTGTGAGAGAACTCTGCCCCCATGACACGAGAGTTCTATCGTATCCTCGCCGGTATAAGAGTGCGGGGCGCGAAAAACCGTCAGCAATCCGTCGTCAATGGTTTCCGTTTCGCTCTTATCAGCAATAACAAGAGACACAATTCTTCCATAATGGACGCTGTAGCCTCGAAACTGCGCCGCATTTTGCCCGTTCGCTGGCTGAAAGAGTTTCGCGCCGATCTCAATTGCACCGTTGCCGGAGACTCGAATAACAGCGATTCCCCCTTCGCCGATAGGTGTGGCAATTGCCGCAATGGTATTGGCATCGGAGGCGATCACTTCGGCTCAAGCCCAATCGAATGCCCCGAAAGCGTCTCGAAGCCGATGCCCGTGATGAAGTAATTCCGCTCAAACCGCATTCCGCCAACGCCCTTGACATAAAGACCGGGTTCAATCGTCACGACGTCGCCCGCCATCAGTTCGTCCGTGCTTTCTGGCGTAATATAGGGCGGATCGGGGTGTCCCAAACCTAAGCCATGCCCCGTATGATGGGTGAAGTTCTGGTCAAGATGGCGCATCGTAAAGACGTTGCGAACGAGAGTATCCATCGTTTTGCAGTTGGTTCCGGCACGGAGTTGCCGCTCGCCAACCGCCATCGCCTCATAGCAGTATTGAGCAAGTTCTTTCTGTTTGTCCGTCGGCTTACCGCCTGCAATCACGAAGGTATTGGCGAAGTCCGAGCGATAACCATATAAGATCACAGAAAAATCGAGAATAAACAGATCATTTGCCTCCATGATGCGATTGCTCGGCTGCCCGCCTCCGTCTTCCGTGCGCTGTCCCGAAACAAAATCACCGTAGATGCCGACTTGCTCGCCCGCGCCTTCGATAGCGGCGGCTTGCACCATCGCGAACGCTTGCAATTCGGTCATGCCGGGACGAAAGCCTTTGTGCGCGGCGGCAAAACCGGCGTCGGTTGCCTTCATAGAGCGTTTGAGTATCGCGATTTCGTCAGGGTCTTTGACGCGCTTGAGTTGATGGATAACCGAAGCAACATCCGTCGTTTTGAGACGGCGGCGCGTAGTTTGGAGTTCGGCGATTACGTCGGCATAAGTGGCGGGTTCGATACCGAGATGATCGCCTTTGCGGGTTTTCATCTCATCGAGAACAGTTTTGACAAGCAGTTCATAGCGTTGTGTCGCCGACTCGCGGCTGCGATACCAAACCGGCGCGGCAAACTTATCAACGTGCGCCTTTTCCGCATACGGCTGCATCAAGTTGTCAATGACGAGCAGACTAGAGCCATCCGCACCAAGGATCAGCATGGCGGGCGCGTTCTGCGAGCGAAACACAAACGGTGAAGCGTAATAGTTGGCGAAGTACATCAAGTGCTGCGGCTCGGACAGCAGGATATAGTCGGGCTTCTCTTTGAGACTTGCCCAAAGACGTGCGCGGCGTTTGCGACACCATTCTGCGGTCAGCATAGCGGTTTGTTCCTTCCAAGTACGGGGCGATTCAGTATGTTTCTGGCAACGGAAGTATTCGCAACTTGTGCCGAAAATTCCTGCCTTATTGCGGAGTTGCGAGCAATTCCGCCCAAGATTCCGCTACGAGCAGACGTTTCCCTATCGCCTCCAAAGTCTCGATTGAGTTGATCGCCTGCACGCGCTGGGTGATTTCTGCGTTGGGAACGCCGAACCGTCCCCCTCCAATAAGAAGAAGGAAATTTTGCGCTCCCTGTACCTGCCCGACCGCTTCGCCTTGAACGACGCCCTCTGCTCTTCCTTCTTTGAGGATCAATTGATATGTGGACGATTCTTTCATTTGTCGCACTCCTTGGAACAGTCTCTCAATAGTTTCGGCTTCATAGGTCAATCCCGCAAGGATGAACGCCGAAGTCATCAGCAAATTTTGGGATTCTTGAGGCACACTGCTTTGTTCAAGTCGCGCCTCCATTTCTCGTACTACGGTTTCCGGCGTTGTTGCGGAAATATCACTCAACAATGCCAATGGAAGCAGTGCCAGTCCGCCCGCAAAGATCGCCTCGACAGGAATTTCCCAAAGGCGGATTACCTGATATTTGAACGTCAGATAGATATTGCCTTCGGCATCTTTCCGCTCCAAATAGCCGGTAAATTTTCCTTTCGGGTCGACACTGCGCCGCAGCAAAATCGCCGCTGTATGAACAGGGATTTTATGTTTCTCTTCCGTCAATACGTTGTAACGGAGACAGCGGTCAGGAAAACGCCGCTCATGACTCGCCTGAAACTCCTGATGCAAGACGAACGGTTTGGGTTTCTTGACCTTGATGATTCGATCTGCGTCTGTCGTGACAGTAGATAAGTCGGCAGAGACAAGTTCATACTCGGTGGCTTGAAATCCCAAAAACTCCAGCCACTCTTTCGGATTGGTTTCGACAAGAATTTTGGTTGTCGCATCGAACGGCTTATTCGGAAGGGTTTTCTTTGCTCGCGCCATACCGATATTGTACTCTACGCCTCAGCGATTGTGTATAATGAAGAGCGAGACAAAACTTGAGTGTCGTGACACACCAAAAAGGACATTGAGCGTGAGAGTTTTGTTGTGTGTTTTAGGGTTATGTCTGAGTTTGCAGACAGGTTTTGCCGAAACGGTCTGCATCGAT
>CAZPZP010000562.1:0-3544 GCA_964591025.1 uncultured Chthonomonadaceae bacterium | reverse complement strand
TATTAAGGAGACTCTACAGGCAAGGGCAAAAGGACAGTATCAAACCAATAATCCACAAACCGCCGAATGGACTGCTCAAACATCGTATAATCTAACTGCTTGAGAAGGTAGCTGCTGGCTCCCTCCTCGTAACACGCCTGAATATCCCTTGGGTTAGACGACGTTGTCACGATCACAATGGGTATATGCTTAAACTCTGCCTCTGATTTGAGATGCCGCAGCAAAGTAAATCCATCTATTCCTGGCATATTCAAGTCCAGCAGCATCAGAGCAGGCAGGCTCCCCTGTTCCTTTGTCGCCTTGAGATAATCAAGACATTCTTGTGCGTTGGCACAACGCTCCATAGGATGAGTCACGATGAGTTTGCGGAATATCCGCTGCAACGTCATATAATCTTCGTCGCTGTCTTCGACAACCAAAAGGGTTGCCGCAGGATCGTTTCTCATTTTTGCCCTTCAGGCAGTGTAAAATAAAACGTCGTTCCCTCTCCCGGAGTAGACTCTGCCCAGAGACTGCCTCTATGCCGTTCGACAATTTTGCGGGCGATAGTCAAACCGGCTCCTGTACCTCCGCCAAACTCAGTGCGTCCGTGCAGCCGCTTGAAGATACGGAAGATGTCCTCAATTTGGTCAGAATTTATCCCGATACCATTATCTCGAACAAAGAATGTTGTCATTGCTCCATCAGCACGCTGCTCCCAGCCGATTTCGACCCACTTTTCTGCCTTGTCGTTGTACTTCAGCGCATTGTTGATCAGATTGTGGAACACCTCGCCTATCTGAACACGCGCACAGCGAACTTTTGGAAGCGGACGCGGAATGCGAACTACTGCCCTTGTCTCCTCGATACGCAAATGGAGCGACTCCAACACGTCATGCACTTGCTTGTCAAGATCAGTCTCTTCGAATGTAAACTCAATGCTTCCCACCCGAGAATAATGCAGCAGCGAATCGATCAATGCCTCCATGCGTTTGGTCAGTTTGAGAACCGTCTCCAGTTGCTCGCGACCTTCTTCGGGAAGCAGTCCGCCATAATCCTCTTGCAGAAAGTACGAGAAGTTGTAAATCCCTCGAAGCGGCTCCTTCAAATCGTGCGAAGCGATATAGGCGAAAGCATCCAGTTCGATGTTGCTTTTGGCAAGATGCTCATTCGCCAGAGCCAAATATTCCGCCAACCGCGCCATTACCTCAAGCACTGTCACTCGTAGACGCCGCACTGCATCAATTTCTACCGCCTTCCATTCGAGAGATGTCTCACGGACAGTTTCCTCCCACAATGCAAACGACTTACGCGGTGTCAGCCTGTCGCCCATCGGGCCTGTTTCATAAGGTTTGGCAGGGTCACCTCCCCAATTCACAGTCTGAATCACTTCGGGGCGGAACCAGAGGAGATACCCCGTTGGCTGACGTGTTATTCGGCACGCCAGCATACCGCTTGCCACCGCTTTGAATGTCTGCGCCTTGGGATATTCCGCAGGAAGTTTCGATGTTGCGTAGACCTCTTCGGGATGTTCTATTGACAGCCATTCTGCCAATGCCCGCACCTGAGCTTCATCAGGCGTCTTTCCAAACAAACGATACTCCCCTTCGAGGAGCAACGCACACCCTCCGCAGTCAAGGAAACCCATCACATTCGGTTCGCCATCGGCAAGGGCAGGCATCAGAGTGCTTTGCTGTGCCATATTCCGCGCCAAGCAGTAATTCATTTCGTCAATACGCCGCCGATAATCGGCTTCATCGCTCGCTTCCTTCTCAACAATCTGAAGCGAAATCACCCGTCCCAAAAACTCACAGGCAGTCCGCACATCATAGGCAACACGGCGCGGTGAGTAGTGATGGCACGCCACCAGCCCCCACAGTTCTCCGCCTTTGACGATAGCCAGAGTCAGCGAAGCGCACGCGCCCCTATTGATCAAATACTCTGTATACATTTGCGAGACGCCCCGCAGAAACGTGTAACTCATGTCCAGCGGGCGATCCGTCAGCGGGTTCCTTGCCGGTATCAAAGGAGAAGGAACATACCGCGCATCCGGCATTAGGCGAATCATATTCAGCACAAACAAAGCGCGAGCCTGCTTGGGAATATCCGAGGCAGGATAGTGTAGGTCGAGAAACGATTCACGCTTATTCTGTTCCGGCGCGAGGTCTTCGGCAATGACGTGACCGCTGTAATCCTCTGCAAATTTATAGACCATTACTCGGTCAAACCCGCTGATCCGACGTACCTCCTCGCACACCACCTGTGCGAACTCTCGCATACTTTTGGTTCCCTCGAAGCGGGCAAGAGTCTTCTTGATCAGCGAATAGTAATCCGGTGAGGCATCTTCGGGCAGAACCGGTTCCAACTCCACGAGCAGCACCTCCCGATAAACGTGTGCCGTCACATGAAACCGTTCCCGTCCTGCAACAGGCGCACTGAAAAGATACAAGGAGTTGGCATCCAAGCGTCCCTCCGCCACATTCTTTCGGAGTTCCTCAATCTGCTCCGCCCCGAAGAGACGCTCTGCTCCCTGTCCCAGCAAGTCCGCTGCCGCCACACCGAGATAAGTCTGCGTGTTCTCGCTCGCCTGAGTTATTGTGAGGTCTGCCGGGTTCAGTGCAAGCAACGCACCATGCGGCTGCACATGGCTGATGATATGAATGGGTTCCCGGTCACAATTCGTGAGGTTGACCTGCTCTCCCGGCTTCAAATAATACAGCGTCTCATCTATGATCGGCTTATCCCCGTTCTGCGGGCTGTCCATTGCTTATTCTCCCTTCCAAAATATGGTTACTCGCAAACCACGCCTCGAACGCCGCGAATGTTTGAGCCGCACTCTCCAAAATTGCCTCGTCCTCTCCGCTAATCTCCGTATACTCTATCAGCATCGTTCCGAAACTGCGCCACATCACCCCGGTTTTGCTTCCATAGCTGTCGAAAAAGGCGGCTCCATTCGCTGCGTCTATGTTGAGTGTCTCATGCAGATGTTTTGAGATGATTTTACCGCCAAGCGTCGCGCCTTCCATCACATACAGACAGCCCAACGCTTGCGGCAGTGTCTCTACTCTCGGCAAATGAATACACAGGGGAAGTGTCGCAAACCGCTCAGCACAAATGCCCAATGTCTCCAGATCGCGTTCAAGCAAACAAACTTTGCGCCGTGCCTCGAAATCAAATTCGGGTATTTCCCGTTTAAGCACCTCTGCGAGACGGGGTTCAAGGGGACAATAGAAGCCATAGAAATCAAGAAGCATCTCTTGATATTCAGATAATGTGGATGCTCTTTCCAAGACGTTAATCTGCGCTTCAAGACGTTCATGTGCATGACGTGTCTGTTCGCGTAAACGAGTCAGAATCATTGTTCTCTACCTCTTGTGTCATCTCCAAAGGGAATGTTACTGTGACACCTTCGCCGTTGCCGATTTTTTCATATCCCAATAGACGTGTCAAACCGTCAGATGTCAAACCGTTGGATGTTGCGGATTTTTGCTTGAAAGTTTTGCAGCCCAAAGACTTCCATCTTGGGAGAGTAGGGGGCGATTATAGATACAGGCACATTGGCTCG
>CAZPZP010000561.1:0-3550 GCA_964591025.1 uncultured Chthonomonadaceae bacterium | reverse complement strand
GGACTTCGCGCCTTTGTAGCAGTGACTTTAGTCGCCCGATGAGAGTGGAAGATTTTTTTTTCGTAAATCCCTGGAACGATTTAATCGTTGAAAGTCCCTTGCACTGTTGAGGGTTATTGTAGTCAACTGCATACTGTCGCTCTCTTGACCAATCAACTCAAGGCTTAACTTGTCCGCAATGCCCTAACACCTCTAACCTACTCGGTTCAGCGCGGCTCTTTGCCCTTGCCTTTTTCCGGCGTCTCTTTGGGTTTTTCGGGCGCGGGTTTTTTGCTGGAGTCCTGTTTGACATCTTTAGAATCGGCTGCCTCTTGCTGTTTGCTGCGTGTCACGCTTTGCACGTTCGGATAGACTAAGCGCGGTTGTGCCTCTGCCCCGAAGAACAACTCAAATTCGGGCGTTGGCGAAATGATGACCGTGTTTCCTGCACGTCGCCATTCCAAACGCGAGGACAGGGCGATAAGATTGAGCGTCTCCTCGAAGGTGCGCGGCGGCGTTTTGCCTTTCATTCGGAAGCGTCCATCTTTCGGCAGTTCGGGGTCGAGCAGAACCGTGACGCCTGACTGTCGCCCCAATTCCGTCAAAATATCAATAACAGGGACGTGTGCCTGTTGGGTATTGACGGCGTATAGCCCGTTCTCTTGGAAAAAGCGCGTATATGCCTCATTGGGGGCAAGGGAATTTGCAGGTGCGTCGGAGAGATTTCCGAGCGCGTTGGGTGTTTCGCCTTCCCGCTGAGTGGCGGCATCAGGTTTGTCGTTATCACGTCCGCCTTGAGAGACAGGCGGATCGGCTTTTTTCGCGGTGACTCCTCCATTGCGACCTATTTGTCCACGTTGCTGCCCCGCTTTTTTTTGCAAGTTGAGCAAATCTTGTGCTGTCATGCCGGGCGGAGTTTGCAACCGTCGAAAATTATAATTTCCCCCTGCCGGGTTACTAAATGCGCCGCCGCCAAAACTGCCCTGAGCATTTCCGCCGCGTACTCCGTTTTGTGCGTAGAAATTCGCTTCGGGCGGCACGTCCAAACCCATGAGGCGCAACTGATCACGCAGTTGGGTATTCAAGGCACGCACCTGCAAAATCGCACGCCGAACCGCGTCCTCATCGCGACTGAATACAAAGACGCCGTTCTGCATCTGATATTTGAGGAACGTCTGGCGGCAAACCGAATCCAACACTGTCTTGAGCGGCTGATTGACAAGGCGCAGGGTGATCTGACCCGTGATGCCCGCGTCGAGCGTGAACTGCTTTTGCCCCTGATCAAAAACCAGTTTCAGCACATCCTGAACATCGGCGCGACCAACCACCAGCGAAAACACCTGCGCGGTTCCGGTAATTTGGAGCGTGGCGGGTACGGCGGACTGTTGGACATTATTCTGCCCGACCAACTGCACCTGATTTTGTGCAGGAAGCGGAGCAATCCCTGCCAACAGCAAAACGCCTAAACTCAATACCGTCTTTTTTGACTGGTTTTTCATACTCATTGCCTTATTCTGTACATCACTCGTTATTCTGAATCTGTGCTGTCGGGATTCTCTGCGGGATCGTCGCCGCTGACGGAAAGTTCGATCTCCTCTTCGCCGTTCTCTTGTGACGAAACCAGCCGCGTGCTAAAGGAGAAATTGCGCGTATCGTCATCCACTTCAAGATACGATTCGCCATCGGTTTCGGTCTGTTCCAGCGAGGCGACGCGCATCACATTTTGACTCGGTTCGTTGTATTCCGCCGCGATTTCAGCCGCGATAACCCCTGCGACTTCGTTCAACTTCGCTGCACTCTCTGAGCGAAGCAGAGATAGGTCTGCGAACGACTTTGTTTCGGGGCTTAAACGCTCCTCACTTGACGCAAAGCCTCGCCTCATACCGAATCGGGAAGTATTGGCTCTGCGTTCTTCCCTCGAAAAATTGGCAGAAGACAACGCCTTTATGGGAGCATTGACACGCACAATCGCCGATTTGCTTGCACGCCTAAGTTCTCGTTTTGTCAAGTGAATCGACAGCGTCACGTTTGCCAAGTTCAGACGTTCGGCACGCAGCAGCGCACTCTCTGCGACGATGGGAGGCGGAGCGTCATCGTTAATCACGGAGTCACTGATAACCGAAGCCGCCGCGTCCTTCTTTTCAGAGGAAGGCGGCAGAACCGCGATGGAATTCTTGACAGGAAGCGATTCCGCAGGGTTAGACACAGGAGTCGTCGGGCGCATCAGTACGACGGCAATCGCGCACGCCGCAAATGCAGGAGCCGCCACGACCCAACCCCAACGTCGAGACGCACGCGGTTTGGCTTCCGACTGCGCCAATTTCGCATAAAACCCTGACCGCAAATCTCCTGCCGCCGGAACCGTGCTGATCGCCTGATGCAGTGCCAAATCCGCCCGTCGCGCATTCTGCACTTCACGCGCACAAGCCGAACACGTTTCGGTATGCACCTGAAACCGTTCCCGTTCCGACAAGGGCAGTTCGCCGTCCAAATAACCGCAGAGCCGTTCCTGAACCCAGTCGCAAGAGCAGGGCGTATTGGTCTCGTTAGTGAAGTGTTTTGACCGCATGAGTTCCCTCCTCCTTTTCTAAAAGTTCCGGCATCTCCTGCCCAAAGCGAGCAATATAGTGATCCTTGAACACTTTGCGAGCGCGATGCAGGCGCACCTTCGCCGCCGACAGCGAACACCCCAAAATTTCCGCCATCTCTTCCAACGACAAATCCTGATAATAGCGCAACGCCAGCACTTCCCGATGAGCGAGCGGGCAGAGCATCAATACCTGCTGAACTCCCTGTCGTTCCGAGCCGCGTATCGCGACCTGCTCAGGATCGACAATGGTCTCTTCGGAACGAGGCGGAGCGTCCTCCAAGATCGGCAGAAACCGCCAACGCCGTGAGCCGCGTGCCGCATCTACCGCACGATTGGAGGCGATTCGATACAGCCATGTCGCGAACCGCGCTCCATGCCGAAATTTGGGCAAGCTGCGATAGACCTGAACAAAAACATCTTGTGTCAAGTCGCGGGCTTCTTCGGAACTGCCGACAATGCCATAAATGATATGGTAAACGTAGTCCTGATATTTCTGAAAAAGGGCGTCGAACGCCCCGTTCTCGCCGCGCAGGAACCGGGCGACGAGTCCGCTGTCTTCGTCGGTGGTCACCGCACGCTCCCCGTTCATCGGTCTTCCCCAACTCGGCACACAGGCTTCCTGACGAATCATATATTTTGCCTTAATTTCACAGTCTCGAACACTTAGACGCAGCCGCCGCAAAAAAGGTTACCGTTCTGCCTGATAGGTTTTCCTCACAATAAACGTGCTTGATCTCTTGGCATATCCGGTGAGAGGTAACAGTTGAGGGTTGTTGGAATTTGCGCTCAAAAACGCCTTGCGGCTCTCTACTCCGCTCTCGAAGGAGAAAGTCAGAGGGCAGTTTTGGCAGTTGACTACAACAACCCTGAACTGTTACGGTGAGAAAAGCACGCAGAATTTTAGGGCAATCTATGTCACAATACTGACATTATCGCGTAAAAATAGATAAGAGACGCGGCGGAATAAATTCCCCACTGGGG
>CAZPZP010000560.1:0-3552 GCA_964591025.1 uncultured Chthonomonadaceae bacterium | reverse complement strand
GGCGTGAAGATTTCAGGACCTTCGCCCCATTTTTTGTTCCACTTGTCGCCCCAAGTGGGAAGCATTCCAATATGCAAGCCAAGCGACTCGGCGAGATTGACCGTCCAATCCACATGAGCAAAATACGCTTCGTTCGGCTTGAGCGGGTCATTGTCGGCAAGCGGCATTTCGCCGAGAGCGTTGGGCGTATGTATGCCGTCTACTTCCGCAAGGACAACCGCCTGAATCACAGTGAAGCCTTTTTTGGCGCGGTCTTGCAGATAGGTTTGGGTCTCTTGTTTATTACAGCGGTGAAAGAGTTCCCACGCGGTATCGCCGAGATAGAAAAAGGGCTTGCCGTCATCATAGGCAAGAAAGCGTTTGTTGTCACTGATTTTGAGCATCGTCGCTGTGTCCTAAAAGAGTGAAGAGTTTGCGTTGTGCGGTGGAATGAATTCCCCGCTTGAGAGTACGCGATGTCCACCTGCGTGGACACAGAGCAATGAAATTGTCCGCGAAGGCGGACGTTGCGCTTTCCACAGCGGGGAATTCATTCCACCGTCCTTGTTATTGGCAACCGTCTACGAAGACTTAAAGATTTTGGAACGGTGTCCAAGTCGCAAACTCACGGATAAACGCCACAATTTCCTGTGTGGCAACGGTGAATAACTGTTCGCCTTGTTCAGAAGTCGCTCGTTCCGGGTAGCCGAACGCGCCCGAAGGCGAAATCTGGTCTATGGTTCGCGCAACAGAAACGCGGCTCGGCTTGTTGAAATCGGGCGTATAAAATGCCGAGGCGTATTCGAAGCGCGTGCCTGTGAGCGCGTCCCTTTTGACCAGTTCCGGGCGCAGTTTCAGTATCATGGCGGTTTCCCATTCGCAGGCGTGAATGATGGAATTTTGAGTCAAGCCATCAATCGCGGCGCACTGCTCGCCCGCAATCTCGAACCAACTGCTGAACGCCAGCCACAAATCGGGATATTGCTTGTAATACTGTCGCTGTACGTCGTAGATCGCCATTTGTCCCGGAATGATGTTGCCGCCGTGCGAATTGAGCAGGAAAATGCGCCGAAAGCCGCTGTCAATTAGACTTTCCAGCATTTCGGAAATAACCTGCACGTAGGTTGCATTGCTGAGACTGACGGTTCCGGGAAAGGCGCGGTGATGCTCCGATGCGCCGAGCCAAAGCATCGGCAGAAACAGGGCTTCGTCGCCAAGTTCGGCTTCGGCGCGGCGTACCGTTTCGCTTCCAATCAGACTGTCGGTCAGCAAGGGCAGATGATAGCCATGCTGCTCAAAGGCTCCGGTTGGAATGACAACCACTTTATGCGTCAGTTGTGCGGCGTCGCGCCAATTCTGTTCACCAAGTTGCATCAGTGACTTTCTTCCTGCTCGTCAATCGGGCGCAGATGTTTGTGCGGCAGGGGAGTTGTCACAGAATGACCGCTTCCTGATGCGGCTGCATGGAATGCCAATGGACGCGCCCGACTTCGGCGATTTTGTCATCGGTGTATTTGTCGAGATACGAATAGTTCGGGTGTCCGTGAACCTTGTACGGGTCATTGCGTTTGGCGTTGTAGCAGCCCAAAAACGTCCAGCGCGGATTGGGACTACGGTTCATATCGGAGCGGTGCAGAGTGTTGCAATGAAAGAATACGCCGTCTCCCGGTTCGAGTTCGCAATAGACCAATTCGAGATGCTTGAGTATCTCTTCGACGCGGGCTTCGTCGGCTCCGGTTTGGGTTGCAACAACGCCGTGTTCGATGCGCCCGCAGAGGTGCGAACCTTTGATCACTTGCAGACAGCCGTTCTCTTGAGTGCTGCGATCTACGGCGATCATCACGCTGCCCATATAAGGATAGAGACAGCCGTTGTTGTACCAATAACCATAATCCTGATGCCACTCCCACGCGCCGCCGACAAACGGGGCTTTCATTGTCATTTTATGGTGATAATGGTAGACTTCGCCACCGAGCAGGGTTTCCATTGTGTTGACAACGCGCTCACTGCGGCAAATCGCACTATAGATGTCGTTCTCGTACAGGTCGTTGTGCAGTGTCAATCCGATAGCGTTGCCCGCTTTGTCTTTGCCGTGCAGGTTGCCTGCTGTCATTTGCTCGTCACCTTTAGCAATATTGAAAAGCAGTTCGGTTTCGGCACTGTCGAGCAAGCCCGGCACGATGAGATAGCCGTCTGCCTCGAATTGTGCCTGTTGTGCGTCGTTGATCTGGAAATAAATCATTGTGTGTTTCCTCATACGGATTTGTGCGGCAATCTGGGTCAATTAGTCGTAGAAACGTCCTGTCTCCTGCGCTGTCAATCAAAAATCGAAGCAAGCGGCAAGGCAAAACCTGTCAGAATATCGCCGCCGGTGAGCGTATCGGTTTTTGTCAGCACCGAGGGGGAAGCGTTGGGAATGTAAACAGTGACCGTCTGCTGTTCCGGGTTCATGACCCAAACAGTCCGCACTCCTGCTTGAAGCCAGATTTCTGCTTTATAGGTCATCTCGCGCTGAGTATCCCCCTGCCATTTGGTCTCTAAAACAAGGTCAGGGACTAACGGCAAATAGCCCTTGATACGGGCTTCGGGCAGTCGCTCGGTACGCACAAACGCCCAGTCGGGAGCCAGCACGGTATCGGGCTGACGCGAAATATAATATCCGGTTTCTGCGGCAGTGCATCGTCCCAAACGGTTTTGCAGGACAAACAGAGTGGCATACGCGGAAAGTGTCATCGTTGTCCCGCCATGTTCGAACCCCGCAGGTGACATCTCTATTAAATCTCCGTGAATCAGTTCATAACGCTCGCCGCGTGCTGAGAGCGTTTGTAATAGGTCTGCTGTATTTACAGTGGCTGCAGCCATCGGTTTTCTCCTTACTCGATAGCGGGTTGCTGTTTGCTGTCTGCCGGAACATCGTAGCGTTCGGCGTTGATAGAACCGGCGGCGATCTTGCCAACTTTTTCGAGGAATGTGCGGGTATGTTCCTGCTTCATGTGGGCATCCCACGCTTCGACACTCTCCCAAACTTCGTAGACAAAGAATTGATTGGGATCGGCGACTTCGGTGTGAAATGTATAGGTGATGCAGCCGGGTTCGGGGCGCGTGGCGTTTTGGACAGTGATTGCGGCTTGAATCATCTCGTCTCGGTATTCGGGTTTGATGGGTACAGAAACAGCCATAATGATCATGGTAGGGTGTCCTCTCGAAAGGGTTGAGTATTGCGTCTGCTTTAAGTTTGACATATTGGCAGGAAATCCCTGCTATGAAAGCGCAGCATTTTTCGTGAAACCGGAATGAATTTGGTTCCGTACCTCTCAGCAGTTCCACCTCAGCCTTGCAAGGATACGCTTCCATGTCAATCAATCTTCCATCGTCTCATTCTCACTTCATACGGCGGGGATTTGCCGCCTTGTTGCTGTTCTGTGCTGTATCGGTCAATGCACAAACCGGGACTGCCCCGCCTGATATTGCCGCGATTGCCAAAGCGTTCAATCAGAACGCCGCCATTCTCACACGATTGCGTGGAACAACGCAGTCCAGAACCGTTGATGCTCAGGGCGTCGAAACTCAAAA
>CAZPZP010000559.1:0-3556 GCA_964591025.1 uncultured Chthonomonadaceae bacterium | reverse complement strand
GCAGTGTCGAAAGGTGAGGCGCAACGGTTTGTATCTCATCTCTGGTTTTCGGCAGACCGATGGGCGGAAACAGCAAAACGTGATATAATTGGTGTGGAGGTATTCCCATGAACAAAGTCCTGACAGCAGAACCGACTGCCGAAGAAGCCAAAACTATTGAAACCGAAATGACAAGCATCTTCGGTCAAATCCAACGTATTGACGAGCGTATTCTTAAAGATCAGCAGGAGATTGATCGCCTTTCTATCAAAACACGCAAAGCCCTCAATGCGTTGAAAGCGCGATAACCCCTGTGGAACAAACTGCTGGAATATCTGCGGCATCTGCTTCTGCATAAAGAGCAGACCGAAAAGAACACGTCCGATGTTAAAAAGGTCAAGCAGGATGTCGAGGAGATGACAGCGATTATGCAACGCTTCGCTTTGGAGTTGTCGCATCTCCAAACGGTTGAGGCGCATGAACGCGAAAAGTTGGTGTTGCGCTTGGAGAACATTTTGCTGCGTCAACGGAGTTTGCCGTCCGGAACCATCAATATCGAAACCGAGAGTGAGCCATTGCCGCGTCTCCTCGAAGAACTCCGTGGGGAGAACGCAGAACTGCGATTGCGTGTGCAACAGTTGGAACAGAGCGACGCGGAATAAAAAATGTCAACTCTGGTGCATTGTGGATTGAGGCGCAAACCGTTGCGCCTCACTTCTTTGTTTGTGCGGGGCATTGGAGGACATGACCGTAACCGTCAGCGTGACCATCTTTCCCTCGAACTTCGCGCAGTGGGGCGACGCCATTGCCAAAGATGCGATTGTGATGGTCAAGGGAAAGACGAATTACCGTGACCGAATGCGGGATGATGACGAGGGTGAGAAGACGGTGGAACTCTTGGCGGACGAGGTGTACACGGTCTCAGGCGGGGCGGGCAAAGCGGATGCGGTTTCGCGGAAAATCATCATTCGGCTGGATGAGGGCAAGCGGAACAATCTGCGGTTTGTTCGGGAGACGATTGAGCAATATCGAGGCAATGGCGGAGCGCAGGAGGTGTACCTGCACGTTCCGGTGGGCGAGGAACTCAAGGTGGTGCGGACGGAGTTATTCGCGGAGTTCACCGATCCGTTTCGTGCTGCGATTGAACGTTTGCTCGGACGCCAAGCCGTCTGGCAGGAGTAGAGTGCGTCAGGCGTTTCTTTTGAGTACGTCTTCAAGCAAACGTTCGCTAATCCGAAAACTGGTCGCTTTGAGTTTGTTGAGGGCAGTTTCGAGGTCGAGTAAACCTTGCTGATGGGCGCGTTCGAGAACGCCAAGAACCCCCGTCACTTCCAACCCTTGAAGACGGGCAAAACTTCGAGCGAAACGCTCATCAATGAGAACCGTGTCCGGCTGAATTTCGAGGGCGAGACCAATAGCAGCACTCTCACCCGAATGCAGACGCGGCACAATCAGAATCGGCTTGGCATCGTGAATTTCGAGCCAGTCTGGTTTCGCATCAATCCAGTCGCGGACAACTTGCGGCGTATCGTCTGCCATCAGTTCCTTCAAGACCTGTTCGGGAATAATCACTGTACCGAAAAGCGGCAGCAAGACTTCGATATAGCCGATAATGACGAGATAGTTGATCGAACTGGTGTCGGAAACAACGATCATTTTGGCGGCTTACCTAAAATCCTCTCAAGGGTGGCGCGATCTTCCTCCAAATCCTCAAGGTCATAATTCGGATAGGCGTTGAATTGACTGAGAAAATTGATCGTTTCCCAACGGCTCTCAAAGCCGAGCATTCTCCCCACATCGGCGGAACTGATCTTGTGGTCACGATATGCCTCAACCGCCGTGGTTTCCATCAACTTGCGACGAAGCAGTGCGTCGTCCATGCTCAGAATGTCGCGCTCGATTTCTTCAGGAATATCCAAAGTGATCGTCATGGCTGTCTCCTTTCGATAACGCTATGGTATCACGTTCCGTCATGGTTGGTCAAGGGGCTTGCTCTCTGTCTTTGAGCAAGCCTTGACGCTTTTCCGGAGTTGTCTCTTACGCGGCTTTATCCATGACAAGCGGATTGACCGACGCGGCAGGATAGACTACAGAAATCGCACTGAAGTTGCTGAACCTGTCCGCACGTTTCGCACGGACTTTGTAGAGATACTGCGTTCCGGGCATCACGCCTTTGTGTTCGTAGCGTAGGGTTGTTGCGGTGGTAAGCAGTCGCCAGTCCTCTTTGGTTCCTTCTTTGCACCAGATCTCATACTGCGTGCCGCTTCGGTTGCCCGCCGCCTTCCACGAGAGGAAGTTGACACCGTTGGAGTCGCCATACGCTTGGAACTTCTCCGGCACAAGGGGAATAACGGGACTTGGCTTTGCAGGGCGGACGCTCAAGCCGAGTTCGAGTTTGACTTTGTCGGTGACTTCGGGATTGCCCTGCACCTGTTGATTGACAAGGCGAGCGGTTTCCTCGACACGCTTCTTGTTGACGTTCTTGCCTTTGACGGCGGCGCGAGAGGCGGCGTGGGTGCTTTCGACGAGCAGAATGCTGTTCTGAAAATCGTTGCGGCGCGTTGTGAGTTCGGTCACAACGGTTGTAGCAAGTCCGGTCTGGAGGGACGGGGCGACGCATCACTGACGCACGCGGTTGCTCATTGCACGATGAGTTTGTCGCGGTCAAGCAGAAAGTCGGTTGATATGATTTCCTCCAGAGGAGATGGGGCAAGTCTGGCTTGCCTACAGCGATATTCGCCCTCTATGAAAGTGGGAGTGTTCTCCTTGTCGGCACGTCAACTTTGATTTGAGGTCGGACTGTTGCCATAAACGCCGTGAGAAAGCAGGAATTGCCCCCGTCGTCGAAAAGGGCGCGGCTGTTTTTTTTGGCGGCAGGAATGGCGTATAATGGGTTGTAGATTTTGCGATAAAGGAGAGGGAACGATGTCAACAGATCAAGCCCTTGTTTCTGAGGTCGTGCGACGCGGCAAAGCCGTTTATCAGGAAAAACTTCGTGCCACATTGGATACACCAGAAAACTTCCGTAAATCCGTTGCCATTGACCCGGACAGCGAAGATTATGAGATTGACGCCGACCTGCTTACCGCCGTTGCATGTCTGCGCGAACGTCACCCGGACAAGCTTTCTTATACCGTGCGAATCGGGGCATCGGCTCATCTGCGCGGTGGAAGGGTCGTCAAGAAATAGATGCTGACTGCGACAGTTGATGAAAATCTCTCCATTTGGCTTTACGTGAAATTTATCGGCGACAACGGGATTGAAATGGACATTCCCCTGCTTTTCGATACCGGGTTCAGCGAATGGATTTCCCTTCCGCGTTCTTTCCTCGACGCGCTCGGCTTTTCCGAATCTACGTCGCAGGATGTCACGCTCGGAGATGGACAGCAGATCGAAACGCCAATTCATAAAGGGCGCATCCTCTGGGAAGGGCAGGAGAGAGAAGCTCCCATACACAATCTCGACGGCGACCCGCTCTTGGGGATGCAGCAGTTAGAAGGCTATCGGATCACGATTCCTGCCCGCGTCGGCGAGACAGTCACTTTTGCCCTGATGCTATAGCGAACCCCACTCAGAG
>CAZPZP010000558.1:0-3563 GCA_964591025.1 uncultured Chthonomonadaceae bacterium | reverse complement strand
ATAAGTGGTTTGAGATAGGGACTGACGCATTAAATTGCGACAGTTTCCTAAATTACCGACTTATGGGTAACGACGAGATTTTTAGTACCCGGCAAGAAAGTACAAGCGTCTTTCAGACGCACAATGCAGAGGCTGTCACGTCTGAAAGACGTTTGTTTTTTTCTGACAGGTGTTTTCAACGCCCGGTTGCCCTCACTTTGATTCGCACCTCTGCATAAGAACAAGCAGGAATCTCGCGGGTAAATCGCGAATCAAGGAAAAGCAAGGGAGAAACCCAAATGTACAAAGAACAACTCGCACTGTTATTGACGCTGCAAGAGGTGGACAGCGAAATTGATCGCCTCAAGCACAACTATGCGACCCTCGATCCGGGACGCGCTGAAGCCACAACCCACGCCGCCACGAAAACGGCACATGATCAAGCAAAACAGACGCTCACCAAAACCAAAACCAACGTGCAAGACGCCGAACTCGAACGAAAGTCGATTCAGGAAAAGCGTGCCACCGTCGAAACCAAACTCTACAGCGGCAAAGTGACCGCACCCAAAGAGATGGTTGCCATGCAGGAAGAGACCGCCATGTTCGACAGGCAGCTGCAAACATTGGACGACAAACTCCTCCAACTGATGACCGCTTTGGAGACGCAGACCCAAACCGAAATCACGACAAAGAAAGCGCGTGCCGCAGCCGCAGCCGCCTACAAAGTCAAACAGGACGAATACAAAGCGAATACGGAAAAACTGCAAACCGAAGCCAAGAAATTGGTGACCAAGCGCAAAAAGGCGGCTGCCGCCGTCACCATGCCCCCCCTGCTCACCCGCTATACCACGATACGCGATACCAAAGGCGGCATCGCCATCGCCGCGATTGTGGATAACAATGCGTGCGGCGGCTGTCACATGGGACTGCCGAGCGCGTTGGTGACGCTGGTTCGTGACGGACGCGAAATCTATACGTGCCAAAATTGCCGCCGCATTCTGTGCGAGGCTGTCAAAGTCGAGAAGTAGAGAGGGAACTGTCAAGAGTTGCAGGTACAAGAACGTACCTGCCTAAAGTACAGTCGTCCTACGGACGAAACTCCGCGTTTGAGAGGGTATCGCTTTACATAGGGACGATAACATTGTCGCGTGCATCCGCAGGACGCCTGTTTTTCAGCCGGGTACGAGAACGTACCCGGTCAAGAGCAAATCATTCCCAAGCGAGAAAAGTGTTTTTACGACGGGACAAGAACGCAGTCGGTAGATTGAAAGGAAAGTTTTCCAAAATGTGGAAGGTACACGTAGACGGAGCGGCACGCGGCAATCCGGGTTTTGCGGGAATCGGAGTCTACATCGAGGACGAGAACGGCAATACGGTGAAAGAGATCGGCGAACCGTTGGGCAAAACAACCAACAACGTCGCCGAATATACCGCCATGCTTCGCGCATTGGAGGAGGCTCGCGCCCTCGGCTGCAACGCCATCGCCCTGTATACCGACAGCGAACTCATGGCGCACCAAATCAACGGCAAATATGCGGTCAAAGCGGCGCACCTTCTGCCACTGTATCAACGGGCAAAGGCGTTGCTCGCACAATTTTCGACGGCATCCGTAACACACGTTCGGCGTGAATACAACAAACGTGCCGACGCTCTCTCGAACATCGGCGCGGATTTGGCGGAAGAAGAGGAGAAGGGGAGAAAAGGAGAAGAAGAGAAAAAACAATTCTGATCCACGAAAGAACACGAAAACAATTCAAGATTCCAAAGAGAATTTCTGAATTGTCCCTGTGTTCCCCGTGTCCCCTGTGGTTCTATCTCTCCTCTTCTCCCTTTCTGTTCTAAGGCTTTGGGCGCGGACCGGCTCCGATGCCTTCGATGGAAGCACGCTTGGCGACTCGTAAGGTCACATCGCCCGCAACGTGCAGTTGACAGGATAACCGAAACGCCGCGATCAGTTCCGGCTCTTCCAACGCTTCGATTTCGGCTTCATTTTGGGGCGGAAATTCGCCGCTGACGATCTCGACGCGGCACGTTGTACAGCGGGCATTGCCGCCGCACCGATGCAGAATATCGATTCCGTTGTCTTCGAGAGCGAGGACGAGTTTTTTGCCCGCCTCCGCCTCAAACGATTTTTCGCCTTCAACGGTCACTGTTGGCATAATGGGGTTTCTCCTTTGGGACAAATGATTCGCTGACAGTTTCGACAGAGAGAGTGAGAAACCCTGCACTAAAGAATGTTTTCTTGAGGAGATTTTTTGTATGAACCCGCTCTTTCTTCTTGGAACGGTGTGCGTATTGGCGATGTGTTCGGCTGCTGCCGAATCCGCCGCTCCGCTTCCCCCGCGCCTGACCATCAAGGCAGTGAAGCACAATTATCGCAACGCACCCATCTTCGTTACCCTGCCGGATGAAATCGCCTCGAAATATCGAGACACGGACGCTCTGTTTCTGGATGATGGCTCCGGGCAGTTTGTTGCCTGTCAATATGTCGCAGGGTCGGCGCAGTTGCAAACGTCTGCATCTCTGGTTTTCATTCTGCCGGAACTCAAGCAGGGCAAAGAGCGCACATTCACGCTCAAGAAGGGCAAAATCGGCAGACCCGTTGTCCGCATCGAACTCGCGACAAACGCGGTGGATGTCCGAATCGACAATCGCCTCTTCACGCGCTATATCACCGATCCCGAAGCGAAAAAGCCCTACTTCTTCCCGATCCTCAATCCCGATGGCAGCCACTATACACGCCGATTTCCGTTGGATAAAACATCAACGGAATCCGATGATCATCTTCATCACAAGGGTTTATGGTTTACGCATGGCGACGTAAATGGGAGCGATTTCTGGATGGAAGAGAGCAACGGAGCGAAAACCGTCACAAAAACTGTCAAGATGATTACGCCTGTTGGCTATGTGTTTGGAGAGTTTCGCGCCACAACGGACTGGGTCAGCAAAGAGGGCAAGGTTCTCGCGACGGATACGCGCCAAATCAAAATCGTGCCGCTTCCCAATGGCAACTGTCTCCTTGATTTTCGCATCACGATCAAGCCGGTTGGGAATCCTGTCACACTTGGCGATACTAAAGAAGGGACATTTGCCCTTCGTGTCGCGGAAACGCTTGCGCCCAAACCGGATGCTTCGGCAAATATCAAAACGCCCACTGCCAAAATGATTAACAACAATGGCGAGATGGGCGGTGAGGCATGGGGCAAAAAAGCCTCATGGGTGGATTACTCAGGGCAGCTCGGCAATGCGCCCTACGGAATCGCGATGTTCGACGCGCCGGACAATCTGCGGCATCCGACGACGTGGCACGCCCGCGAATATGGACTGTTTGCAGTCAATCCGTTCGGTCTGCACGATTTCAAGCTGGGCGACAAGGGCGCAGGGAATCATGTGATCGCAATGGGTGAATCGCTAACGCTGCACTACGCTGTTTTCTTTCATAAGGGCGATACGATTGCTGCCGATGTAGCAGGACAATATACGGCGTTTGCCGAACCGCCCCAAATGCGAATTCGGTAGCACATAACAACTTATAGACAAATCAGATAAATCTCGTACATTGCGCGTCCGAAGGACGCTTGGCG
>CAZPZP010000557.1:0-3566 GCA_964591025.1 uncultured Chthonomonadaceae bacterium | reverse complement strand
TTCCTGAACCTGCTTCCATGCGCGGTATTCCTGAATGCGATAGCGCAGCACGTCCAACGCCGTCTTTTCGGGAGCGAGAACCAAGACGGAATTCTCGAATTCGCGCTTGTTCGTACCGGTGGTGCGCTTGAAAAACACGGTGATGCTCTCAGGAATGGGGCTGCCGAGCGCAACCGCGAAACGGGGCTGCAAGACGGCAAAATGCAGGTCGGGGCTGTTGTTGATATCGGATGGGTCTTTGCAGTAGGGATGGGAGATCACGCCTGTATCCACACTCTTGAATTCGCTCACTCTACGAACACGGTCTTCCAATTCGCTTTCGATGCTTTCCGCCGTGATGTTCTTCATCGCTTCGGCGTGCATTTGAGTCAGGTTGGCGAAGCGGGCAAGACGCCACGCGGTTTCCGGCAGGGCGTCGTCGAGGAACCAAGAACGCTTGCGCCACTCGGCAAGACCGGCTTCCAGACTCGCAAGGTCGGTATGAGGCTGAATCAGCAGACTGTAGAGTTCCGACTCGTTGGCGAGTTTGCCGTCGGGCTGAGAGTGCAGGAACACAGCAACAACGGCGGACTCCAATTCGCGGTGCTTCAAGGCAGGAAACTTCTGCTGTGCTTCGCGAGCGTGCATCAGTTCTTGCAGGACTTTGTTTTCCCAAACGCCCGACTCTTCGCCGTCAGCGATGGAAATCATCTCACCCAATGCCTGAGAAAGTTTGTCGCCCTTGCCGAGAAACGCCCCAACGCCCACAAGCGGCGACGTATCCTCGTTTTCGATGGCTTCCCGCAGCGCGTAAATCAGCAGACGCAAGGCTCCGCGTGTCCGTTGGAATTTGGAAAGCTCCGTCCATTTGGCATAGAGCACATCAATCAGATCGGGATGGAACGGGTACGAGTGCTTGAAGCGTTGGAAGGCGGCATTGTCATATTGGGTGTCGCGCAGATGGGACTTGCCCTTGACAAAAGCCGCCATCATGCCGTCAATCACGTCGCGGTATTGGCTTTCCGTTGGCTCGGTGACGAACAAGCGGCGGCGCAAAACTGCGGCGTAATCTTCGCGCCCGACAGGTTCCACGCGCTCATCCACTCGCCCGAACACATCGGAAAGAACGCCGTAGACTTGGCGGCGCGTGGCAGTGTCTTCGGTGCGGGAATCGAGCAGAGTGGCAATCAGGGCGGTGCGCGGCGCGAGGCTGATGGCTTGGGTCAGTTTCTGGAAGAAGTTTTGGAGAATGTCGAGGCGTCCTCCCCCCAACTGAACCAGTTCGACGCCGTACATCACGGGTTCGTCCACCAGAATCAAGGTTCCCTCGTTGTCCTGTTCGGCAAGGCGCAGCAGTTTGACGAGAGTGTCCGATTCAGGCGAGGTGAAGTTGTCTTCGTCGTCCTTGACCAATGCAAATCCGGCGTCACTGCCCAACTGATAGGCGAGTGCACCCCAAGGCGTGAGGACGCGGCGCGTATTGCCAGCAGTGTCGCGCACTTCGATTCCGGTGCTGACGCCCCATTTGTCGAACGGAAGCAGAGCGATGCGGGCGCGTGGCGGAACGGGAATGCCGGAGAAGGCGAGAAATTCTTTGGCAATCGGCTCGTCTTTGAGTTCGGCGGCGTGTTCGGCAAGGTGCATCAGGGCGATCAGGGTATGGGTTTTGCCGCCGCCATAAGCGACTTGCAGACGGCTGACGGTTTTGCCGCCTTGACCGGCAAGACGCTGCAAGACATCGCGCACCAATTTCTTCATTTCGTGGGTGGCGTAGGTGCGGGCGAAGAACTGCGCGGCGTCGGTATAGGTGACCGGAGCGGTTCCCATGCGGGTCGTAGAAAGATCGGCGGCGAGCGCGTCGGCGTGCAGTTCGCCCGTTCGCACTTCGTCACGGAGTTGGCAGAGCGTATGCCAGAGTTTCATCGCGGGGTCTCCGTTTCTCAACTATTCCAGCGGCAGTTCGAATTGAACGGCGTTCTTCTTTTTGGATTTGATGCCCGCTTTGTAGGAGGCAGGCGTCTCAACAACATACAGGGCGCGGTTGAATTCGACGGGACGCCCTTTGCCCCAACTGACGACGGCTTCGAGCAGACTGCGCTCACGAGTGCCGGGCGTGGCGAGTTCGAGGAACGCCTGACCGACACGCCAGAACAGTTCGTTGTCGCCGAGCAGATAATGGTCGGCAAAGATTCCGGCGCGGCGCGTATCACCGCTTGCCCATTCGCGCACGAGGCGATGCAGCATATCAATGTAGGGCTGATCGCCGTTGGGAAGCGGGTCGCCGAGGTCTTCGCGGACGCGCTGTTCCCAATTGAGCAGACGGATTTCGCTGCCGCTGCCCGCTGCCTCGGTGGGTTCCGCGTCCTCATCGTCGGGATCGGGCGTGCGGGGTTTCTCCTTGCCTTTGCGAAGGAAGCCGCGTGCGCCGCACAAGTCGCCCAAATCGAGACCATACGCCCCCGCCAGCAGAATACATTCGCCGACGGGCGCGGGTTTGTCCATGAAATTGGCGCGGTGCATGAGGGCGTAGCGCGTCCAGTCATCGAGACCGTCGGTTCCGCCATGAACGATCTGCCCCAACGCGAAATCGGTGGCGGCTTTGCGAACGTCTTTGAGAAATTCGCCGACACTGACGGGCGTTCCATTCAAGCGGCTGACGGCTTTGGAGCGGGAAAAGGCTTCGAGACCGGGACCGACGGCACTCCAGACAAGGTCGGGACCGCGCACGTTCATATCCCAGAAGGCGCGGAGGCGTTCGGTGATGCGGGTCTGCATCTCCGGCAGGACTCTGTTATAGAAGGCGTTGCCCGCCGTCTCGGAACGCTTGCGGCAGACCAGCCAAACGGAGGAAGAGAGGGCGGCGGAGTCTTGGGCGCGGGTGCGATTGCCCATCTCGGTATCAATGGGCCACGAGGCGGTGACGACGAAACCGGCGCGGATCATGGCAGTCACGAGGGTTTCCCAAGCGTCGGCGTTTTTGTGGGCAAAGACGATGACCATACACCCATCGGGTTTGAGGGCGCGATTGGCGGCGCGAAAGGCTTCTGCCATGCCATTCTCATAGAACTGTTTGGCGGTCAGAGCGTCGTCGTGCCGTCCGGTATGCTGAACAATCTCGCCGGATTTGGGCGTGAGCGGCTCGGCAAAGATATGGGGATAGGTATCGCCGATGGTGCGCCGCAGCCAGACATAGAAGAAATCGGAAAGGTCGGCGTAGGGAATGGCATCATAATAGGGCGGGTCGGTGAGGATAATGTCAAATTCATTATTGCCCAAATCTTCCGCCGCGTTACGATTTAGGACGTTGATATTGTCAGCATAAGCAGCGTCTTGCGCGTGTTCGATAACTTTGGTAACCCATTCAATATGTGCCTCATAGCCTCCTGTGAATTCACTGGTAGTACAAACTTCTGTGAAATCCCAGTTCATTGGCAATGCGAAGCGGGAAAATGTATTGGACATCTTCTCGCCGCTAATGTGCCAGTGAGTGATACTGCTCCCATAGTCAGCAAGCCGGTCAACGGCGATAGCGAGATAGGCAGTGATGGCTTCGATGAGGGTATCGGCATGAGCAACGGGAGCGCGGT
>CAZPZP010000556.1:0-3567 GCA_964591025.1 uncultured Chthonomonadaceae bacterium | reverse complement strand
CTGTTTTTCAGCCGGGTACAAGAACGTACCCGACTCTTGCAAGAGGTCTAATAATAGTACATCGGGAGAGGGTGTTTTACAGCCACGCCACCAAAAGTTTACAGAAAATTTCTTGCCGTCCAAAATTCATTGAGGGATTATGCCTCGGCAAAGAGGGTTTTCCAGTGTCCGTCTTGAAGGGTTGTGAGGCGAGAACGCTCCCATTCTCTGCTCGCTTTTCGTCTACCGCAGCCGCTTGAAATAGCGCGGTGAATAACTTCCCGGATAGAAACCTTTGTACCGCAGCCACATCAATTTCTGCACCAGCGGATTGTGGATATGGCGGCGCAGTAAGAGTGCAAATTTCTGCCCCGTTGAGTTTTTGCTGTAGACTTTGTCTTTGTCCGCCTCTGTCGCGTGGTCATCCCAACGCTGTGAGTAGTCGCTTTGCTGCGGCGTAACGGCGAAAATCGGCTTGCTCTCAGTGCGAACGGCTTGCACGAACAGAATGGCGGGCGAGCGCGTTTCCGTCACCATCACGCGATCCCGCACATCGGACGGATCGGCGACTTCATATAATCGCGGGCGGAACAGGCGCAAATCCAAAATGTGCATTCGCTCGATTTTGTAGCCGTTATCGGGGTGGCAGACGCGATACATCAATTCGGGGCTGAACTGATAAAAGCCGTGTCCCATCGCATTGTTGGTCGGCGTGAACATGATAAACCGCCCGCCGACCTTGACCATAGACAGTGCGTTTTTGATCGCTGTGGGAAAATTGAAGATGTGTTCGAGCGTGCCGCCGTCAATGAGCAGATCGAACTGCTCATGAAATTTCTCCGGGATGGGCTGGTTCATATCGTGGAGATAGGTCGCGTCCTCATAATCGGAGGCGTCGAACGAAGTCAATTCCGTCACGCCCAAATGGTTCATCAGACTGTCACTATAGCCGCCGTTTTCCAGAAACTTCCCTGCGTCTATGGCAGAAATTGGCTTATCGTATGCCGTGAGTAATGCGGCGATCTCTTTAGGGAACATTGCCAGCGTCTGCCGCCCTAGCGTTGCGGTTCGATTCAGTGGAATGCCCTGTTTTCGCGCCTCCAAAATGAAGCGTAATGTATGTTTGTCCAGTCCCATGAATGATTTTGCACTCTCCTCGAATGTTTCTGAATTGGCTTGAAGTTCGTCCTCAAGTTTATGGATAGTACCTGAGAAGGTTCGCGGCTTTCAATTTTCGAGAGGATTTTTCGGAAAATTCAGCGGCAAGGGTTGCATTCGACTGCCGGTATGATGTAGAATCAGCATGGTTTTAGCACTCGGCTTGTTCGAGTGCTAACAGGGAAATTCCGAGAACGTAGGCTGCACACAGATTTTGCGCCGCACTTCTCTCATTCCATCGTAAACACTCCAAGGAGGTTGTGTTATGTCAACACTCAAGCCGCTCAACGATAGACTCGTTGTCAAGGCTGTCAAAGCAGAAGAAAAAACTGCCGGCGGAATCATTCTGCCGGATGCCGCGCAGGAGAAGCCCACCGAGGCAGAAGTTATCGCTGTTGGACCCGGCAAGGTTCTGGATAACGGTAAGATCGTCCCTCTCGAAGTCAAGCCCGGTGATCGCGTGATCTATTCGCGCTACGGCGGGACAGAGGTCAAGGTCGGCGGCGAGGAATATGTGATTTTGCGCCAAGACGACGTTCTGGCAATCCGCGAATAATCGCCCCGTTTTGTTTAACTCTATTCGATAAATTTGAGGAGATCAGTACAGATGGCAGCAAAAATTCTGCTTTTTGACGAGGAAGCACGACGCGCCCTGGAGCGCGGTGTCAACCAACTCGCCGATGCAGTCAAAGTGACTTTAGGTCCGCGTGGGCGCAATGTGGTTTTGGAGAGGAAGTTCGGTTCGCCGAGTATCATCAACGACGGCGTCACCATCGCCAAAGAGATTGAAATCGAAGACCCGTTCGCCAATATGGGCGCACAACTTGCCCGCGAAGTCGCCAGCAAAACCGCCGATGTGGCGGGCGACGGAACCACAACTGCAACGGTTCTCGCGCAAGCCATTGTCAAAGAGGGCTTGAAAGCAGTCGCGGCGGGCGCGAAACCGCTGCTCGTCAAGCGCGGCATTGATAAAGCGGTTGCGGCGATTGTTGAAGACATCAAAAACAAAGCAACGAAAGTTGAAGGCAAAGAGGCGATTGCACAGGTTGCGACGATTTCCGCCAACGATGCGACGATTGGCGAACTGCTGTCCGAAGCGATGGATCGCGTCACGGCAGACGGCGTGATCACCGTCGAAGAGAGCAAGGGAACCACCACAGCCCTCGAAGTTGTGGACGGAATGCAGTTCGATAAGGGTTATATTTCCCCGTACTTCGTGACCGACCCGGAGCGCATGGAAGCGGTTTTCGAAGACCCGTATATTCTGCTCTTCGAGAAGAAAATCTCTTCGGTGCAAGACTTGATTCCGGTGATGGAGAAAGTCAGTCGCTCAGGTCGTCCGATTGTGCTGATCGCGGAAGACGTTGACGGCGAGGCATTGGCGACTTTGGTTGTCAACAAGATTCGCGGCAACATCAACAGTATCGCGGTCAAGGCTCCCGGCTTCGGGGATCGCCGCAAAGCCATGATGGAAGACATCGCGATTATCACGGGCGGACAGTTCCTTACCGAAGATTTGGGCTTCAAGCTGGAGAATATCGAACTGGAGTCGCTCGGAAGTGCCAAGCGCGTTGTCATCACCAAAGAGAATACGACAATCGTTGACGGCGCGGGCGAGTCCACCGCCATTCAGGGACGCATTTCGCAGATTCGCAAGCAGATTGACGAAAGCGAAAGCGACTACGATAAGGAAAAACTGCAAGAACGACTGGCGAAGTTGTCCGGCGGCGTGGCGGTTATTCAGGTCGGGGCGGCAACCGAAACCGAAATGAAAGAGAAGAAAGCCCGCATCGAGGACGCACTTCATGCCACTCGTGCGGCGGTTGAAGAGGGCATCGTTCCGGGCGGCGGCACGGCACTTCTGCACTCGCAGTCGGTTTTGGATGGCATGAAACTGACAGGCGATGAGCAGATCGGTGTCAATATCGTGCGCCGTGCGTTGGAAGAACCGACCCGCCAAATCGCCGAAAACGGCGGCAAGGAAGGCTCCGTCATCGTCAACACGATCAAGGGCTTGCCGGCAGGTCAGGGCTACAACGCCGCCACCGAAGAGTTCGGCGATCTTGTAGCGCAGGGTGTGGTTGATCCGGCGAAGGTGGTTCGCACCGCGTTGCAGAATGCGGCGTCCATCGCGGGCTTGATCCTCACCACCGAGTGCGTGATCACGGAGAAGAAGGAAGACAGTTCTGCCGCTCCCGCCCCGCATATGCACTAAAGGCAGGGAGTAGGCGGTAGGACACTGCCCGATTCCTGAACGTCTAAACGTGAACCGCCTCGTTTTCATTGTGGAAACGGGGCGGTTTTTTGCATCTGATGTAGAATTCTGCAACAAAAAGAATTTCATGAAAAACTTGCCCCCCTCCCCGAAATCACATTGAAATAACTATTGACAGAGTAAAAATGCTGGGTTATAATTATTACAATTCCCAA
>CAZPZP010000555.1:0-3577 GCA_964591025.1 uncultured Chthonomonadaceae bacterium | reverse complement strand
ATGGCGTTCCGCCAAGCGTCCTTCGGACGCGATACGAGGGCGTTGCGCCGTGCCGTGCTTCGTACTCCCAATACCTCACGCTTTTATCGGAAATACCAATAGACCTCTTGTCTAAGGGATTTACGAAAAAATAATTCTTCTACTTTCATCGGGCGACTAAAGTCACTGCTGAAAAGGGATTAGGTTTTAGGGCAATTCCATTGCGGGTACAAAAACGTACCCGTCTGAAAACCACTCCCATCACTTGAGAGTGGTTTGCTCTTGACCGAGTACAAAAACGTACCCGAAGTAAATTCTTCCGCCCGCTGACTAATGCAAGAAGTCTAATATCCCAATGACCTGACGATCCAAGAAATACAAAACGAGGGAACAGGCACTTTGGCTCTGCTCCCTCGTCTTCTCCAAAATCGGCTCGCCCTTACTGCATTCGGCGAGTACGAACATTGTACAATTCCATTAAAACGTCCTGCGTCTCGCGGTCATTCATCCAATCCCAATACACCGCATGGGTCATCAGCATCTCAATATTGAGAACGCGGCGTCCGTTCGGTCCGTTCGGGCTAGGTGTTGGAAGATTCTCGCGATTGTAAGTCGCGTTCACATCGAGAAATAGCCCTGTTGGTGGAGACGCTTTGGCTGGCTGCATCTCATTGGGGCGGCGGTACGGCTTTTTTATTGAGGACATCGGAAACCTCCTTGTGTCTGTGTCCGAATCCGTCACCTAAAATTCAGGTTGCTCGGCATACTGTGAGAGATATAAATGATTATCGGTTGATTTCGCAAATTTCCTTCGATGCAATGCAGAAACATTGCCGGTACTTCTGCCTGATTTGACGCCCTCACGAGGTCATTTCGTTCCCAGAAGATGCGGCAAACTCAAGAAGAATTTCCCTGTCTTACATTCTCTTACGAAAGTTTGATTTGCCGCGTTACCGTGTTTCTGTAGCGGCACGTTTACTTCTTCTTCCTTTTGAACTCAGATCTTCCGGCACTGTGACAAAATACTGCTTTCTATAAAGCACAACAACGAAGAAGTCAGTTAGCCTAAAGGTTAGCATTTCTCATCAATCTCATTGCCCGACTTTTGAGAGGGAAATCTGCCGATGCAAATACTAAAATTTACGCTGATCGAAGATTAGTAGTCAGTCAGCGTATTGCCAGACGAATTGTCTCAGTCATCAATGGATTTTGGACAGCCATCAATTTTGAGGAAAGTTTTTTGGCGGACGGGTTTTTTCATATTGTTTTCATCTTTGCCCTCTATACTCTCATTGTCGGCGAGGAAGTCCGGCGCAACGCCTTGAACCCTTACGGTTCAACATAGAATGAGGATAATGACCATGAACACACGTTTTGCACGCAAACCCTCCGTTTTTTTGGCGGCTCTGCTTATCGGCACCGTCTCCGGTTCCATCGCCTTGTGTCAGCCTCCGGGTGGTTTCGGCGGACCCGGCGGACCCGGTGGACCGGGACGTCGTCCGATGGGTGGTCGCCAACTCTCTCCCAATCAGGCTCCCCTCTCTGCATTGACCGCCGGTTTGCAATTGACCGACGCACAGAAGACACAGATTCAGAGCATTCAGAACGGACTGAAACAACTCCGTGAATCGATCATGCCGCGTCCCGGTCAAGGCAACGAACCTCCGCCGGATCGCGAAACAATGCGTGCCAATATGGAGAGATTGAGAGCCGCCGAGCAAAAAGCCAACAGAGAGATTACTGCCCTTCTGACGGCGACACAGAAGTCAAAATTGCCCGCTTTGCTCAAGCAGCTCGAAGGCATCGGCGCCCTCGGCATTCCGCTCCAAGTCTATGATGAATTAGAATTGACGGCAGCGCAGAAAACGCAATTGAACGCGATTGCCAAACGAATGCGCGACACAATGCCGCGACCCGGCGAAGGTGGGGAACGGGGGCAAGGCAATCCTCCTCCCCCTCGCGAAGAGATGGAACGGAATCGCCAACAGTTCCATGAGGAAGCGATGGCAGTTTTGACGGACGCACAGAAGACCACTGTTCAGGAATTTATCGAAGCGCATCCGCGCCCGCCGTTTGGTGGAGGCAGACCGGGTGGTCATGGTGGTCCCGGCGGCGATGGTGATGGTCCACCGCCTCCGCCTCCGGGTGGTTTTGGCGAGAATCCGCCCGCGCCACCCGCAAACTGATCTCACGCTGTTTGGCGGAAGGGACATCGCCGAACAAAGGAAACCGCCTCTCGAAGCAGATTTTCGAGAGGCGGTTTTTTAGGTTATACTTCTTTAGTTTCCGGTAAAAAAATGTAGACAGAATTTCGGTTGTGACGAGTATGAGGGCTATCCTCTGGTCATCGTAGGGGCAAATTTTTGAGACATTTCGCCGATTGGGCAAACGGCTTATTTTGCAGGAGGTCTTAAATATCTGACTGGACTTGATACAAGAGGTCTAATGATCTAACACCTACTCACTTTTCCGCAGAACCCACAAGCCGAGCAGGACAAACACGATATTTTGTGACCAAGCGGCAACAGTCGGCGGAACCAACGGCAAGCCGCCACTTGGTCCCGGTGAGCCGAGAATGCGTGATAAGAGCAGCGTATTCCAATAGACGAACACCAGACAGATCGAGAGCAGCGTTCCCATAAAGCCCCCGCCTTTGGAGAAGCGCAGGGCGAGCGGCGCACAGCAGACCGCCATCACCAAACACGAAAACGGCACGCTCAACTTGAAATGATAATCGAGTAGAGTGTAGTCGTCGCGAATTTTCAGCTGGCGATTGCGGGCAAGGTCTTCGCCCATCTGGACAAAGGTGCGTGTGCTGGAACGCGCCATCTGCCACATCGGAATTTGCAGCAAAAACCCGTTCTGGAAGGCTTGCGGATCGACGACCGTTGTCAGCGAAAAGGTTTCGGGACGTGCATAGATCAGCCTGTCGCCTTTGAGCGCGTGCTGAATCAAAAACGGCTTATCGAGTGTCCAGGTGCCGCCTTGAAATTTCCCCGTTTCTGCTGACATTACAATCGGATCGGTTTTGCCGCGTGCCGTCATTTTTGGCGACGAAGTGATATGGATATTCCGCAGTTCCAGATAGCCTTTCCTTTGCGTCATATTCTCCACATAGATCGCATACGCCTGATCACTCGAAACAATAAACTGCCCTGACTGTGGGCGCAGGTTCGGGATATTGATCGCCATCTCCTGAACCACCGCATCGAGCCGCTTTACCGAATGCGGAACCACATACTCACCAAAGAAGAAATCCCCGACGCTTACCAGAAATCCCATGATAAACACAATGCGAAACACGCGCCGCAAACTGATGCCCGCAGACCGCATCACCGTAATTTCGGAATCTCGCCCCAACCGCGACACCATCAAAGACGCCGCCACCGCCATCGCGACGGGCATTGTCATGTGTATCAGAAACGGCAAAAAGTACAGCACCATTTTCGCGATATAAACCGGCGGAATCTGGTTCATCAGCAGCACATTGGCGTTGTTATAAAGGACGCTGCCGGTTAGCATCAGCACAATCGCACCCTGCCCAATCAGAAAAGGGACGATCATTTCGCGGAGAAGATAGCGGTCAATTAACTTCATA
>CAZPZP010000554.1:0-3581 GCA_964591025.1 uncultured Chthonomonadaceae bacterium | reverse complement strand
AACTGGAAAGGCGTATTTCCTGCGCTGACCACCCAATTTACTCAAGACCAAGAACTCGATCTCGAAGCGACGGCGCGGCATATCGAAGTCCTCCTTGCTTCCGGCGTGACAGGAATTGTCATGCTTGGTTCGCTCGGCGAAAATGTCACGCTGTCGCCCGATGAGAAGCGGCAAGTGATGAAAATGGCGATTGAAGTGACGAATGGGCGCGTGCCTGTTCTGAGCGGCGTCGCCGAATCAAGCACTCGCGCCTCGGTTCAGTATGTGCGCGATATGGAAAAACTCGGTGCGGACGGCGTCATGGTCTTGCCCGCCATGATCTACAAAGCCGCCCCCGTCGAAGCCCTGACCCATTTCCAAACCGTAGCGCGTTCGACGGGACTGCCGATCATCTGCTACAACAACCCGCTCGCCTACTATGTGGATGTTGACCCCAAAATGTTCGCGATACTGGCAGAAGAAGAGAATATCGTTGCGATCAAAGAGTCGTCGGGTGATGTGCGGCGTATCACCGATATTATCAACGAAGTCGGCAATCGCTATACCATTTTCGGCGGCGTAGACGATCTGATCATGGAAAGCGTTCTGCTTGGCGCGGAAGGCTGGATCGCGGGCGTTGGTTTGGCGTTCCCAAAAGAAAATCAACGGCTTTGGGAGCTAATGACAGCAGGAAAATGGCAGGAGGCTCGCGAACTCTACCGCTGGTATACGCCGCTCTTGCATCTCGACATTCCGCTCAAGTTCGTGCAGTATATCAAATTGACCTTGCAGGAGTGCGGACTCGGCACAGAATGGGTTCGCGCCCCGCGCCTGATTTTGCAGGGGCAGGAGCGCGAGGACGTTCTCGCCATTATCCGCAAAGGCATCCAAACGCGCCCGGACTTGCCGTAATATGTTCCGGGTACAAGAACGTACCCGTCTAAAAAACAGCCGTCCTACGGACGGGCAAGTTGGAAGGCGGCAGACTCTTTCGGAAGTTGCGGCAATCAAAAAGTCTCAATAGGAGTGCAAACGGCTTGGTCGGTTCGTCCGTAGGACGTCTGTACTTTTGCCGGGTACGTTCTTGTACCCGGACTTGTTTATCTCGAAATAAGGAAAACCTATGTCACTCGGCTACAACGATACCCCTCTTATTCCCGGCACAAACTATCACGTTCACGACGGAGACCGCTCCCAGCCCCGTATTGTCGATCCCGGCGGTTTTGGTACGCCTCCGTCCGATGCATACGTGCTGTTTCATGGCGGCGATATGGTGCTGTGGAAAGGGCGTGATGGCGGCGACTGCCCTTGGAAACTCGACAACGGCTGCATGGAAGTCATTCCCGGAACCGGCGATATTACGTCCCGCGAATCGTTCGGCGACTATCAACTTCATGTCGAATTTGCCTCGCCTTGGGAAATCAAAGGCGACGGACAAGGGCGCGGCAACAGCGGCGTGTTCTTAGCGAATCGTTATGAAATTCAGGTTCTCGACAGCTTCGAGAATCCGACATACGCCGATGGAGTTGTCGGCGCAGTCTACGGACAATATCCGCCGCTTGTCAACGCCAGTCGCAGACCCGGCGATTGGCAGTCCTATGACATTCTTTGGAAAGCCCCGCGCTTCGAAGCAGACGGCAAAAATCCTGTTTCGCCCGCGATTGTCACCGTACTGCACAACGGCATTTGTCTCCACCATGCGGTGCATCTCAATGGACCAACAGGACACAAAAACGTCCCCGAATGGGAACCGCACGGCGACGCACCGATTCGATTGCAGGATCACGGCGATTATGTACGCTACCGCAATATCTGGGTACGCCCCATCAAAAACTACGACGAGTCCTAAGCCATGATCAAAACCGTCAGCATCGAAACGTCTACAATCACGCCGCAGGAGGCATATCGAATTCTGCTGGCGTGCGTTTCGCCGCGTCCGATTGCCTTTGTCAGCACGGTTTCGGGTCTCGGAACTCCCAATCTCGCGCCGTTTTCGTTCTTCATGGCGGGCGGCAGCAACCCGCCGAGCGTAATGATCGCCCCGACCATTGACCGCTTGGGACGGAAAAAAGACACACAGCGCAATATCGAGGAAACCGGCGAGTATGTGATCAACGTCGTAACCTATGCGATGCGCGACAGAATGAATCAGGCGTCCGCCGAGTATCCGTATGGCATCAGTGAGTGGGAAGAGGCGGGGTTTACTCGAACTCCGAGCAGCATCATCCGTCCGGCGCGAGTCTCCGAAAGCCCGCTCAGTATGGAGTGTCTGCTGTATAAGATCGTCACGCACGGCGAAGGTCCAAGTTCAGCGAACTATGTCATCGGCGAAGTCGTCTGCTTCCACATCGCAGAAGAATTGCTGACCGACGGCAAAATCGATCCGACCAAAGTAGACTATATCGGGCGCATGAGCGGCGATTGGTATACGCGGGTCAATGGCGAGACGATGTTCGAACTGCCGCGCCCGCCGCGAGTGGAAAAATACGCGAAAGAGTAGAAGAAACATGAACAAGATTTATGCAGTCGTGGCGATTTGGGGCGTGGCATTGTGCGGCTGCAACCCGCAGGACGCCGCCGAATTCAAGCAAGATGCGGGCAAACTGGTCAAGACGACAACGGTTGCTGCCGGAAATGCGACAGTGGCAAGTAAAGTGACTATCGTACTGGCATCGTGGAAAGGAATTCATCAGGATCGGTTCCGCGTCGAAGCGAAAGGCGGCACGGTGACTCTCGTTGGAACCGTGCCGACTGCTAAAGAAAAAGCCGAAGTTGAGCGCGTTGCCAAGCAGATTCGCGGCGTAGATACAGTGATCAACAATCTCAAAGTTGCAGCCGAAGAGAAGAAATAGAGTTGAAGAAACCAATGGCAAAGCGCGATAAATTTCATGATGCTGTCCGGCACGGTTTGGAAGCAGACGGCTGGATCATTACGCATGATCCTTACGTCGTCAAATTTGGCAGACAAACATTGCAAGTTGACTTAGGCGCAGAAATGCCAATCGCTGCCGAAAAAGAGGGCAAAAAGATCGCCGTCGAGATCAAAACATTCGCTGGTGTGACAGCAATGAACGATTTGTATCAAGCTGTTGGTCAATACTTGATCTACAAAAGTCTGATTCGCGATCAAGAGGCGGATCGGGTTCTTTACCTTGCCGTTCCTAATGATGCTTACCAAGAAAATTTTTATCCATCGCATGGAAATAAAATCCGTGAAGAACTCAATATTCATCTTGTGATTTACAATCCCAAGGAGGAGGAGATAGCTAAATGGATCGAGTAACGGAATACAAAGAGATTGTACGGCGTGCGATGGATGAGTATGCCGATTATATGCCTGAACAAGAAGGGTTCGAACTCGAACGTATCTATGACGATATCAAGGGACATTATGAGCTGCTGTATTTTGGCTGGCGTGGTTACGAGCGGACTCACGGGATTATTTTGCACGTCGACGTGCGCGGCGAAAAGGTTTGGATATGGCAGGACGGAACAGAAGACGGCATCGCGAACGATTTTCTCGATGCCGGAATTCCGAAGGAGCATATTGTCTTAGCGTTCCATGCCCCCTATAAGCGACCCTACACTGGCGGCTTCGCCGT
>CAZPZP010000553.1:0-3583 GCA_964591025.1 uncultured Chthonomonadaceae bacterium | reverse complement strand
GTCTATTGGATTCTTGACACTGGCTGCTATCGGCTCTTTGCTTCTACGTGTTCCAAGGATGCGAATCAAAGTTAGGGCAAGAGTGGTTTTGCGGGTGTTTTAAACACCCGGCAACAAAGTGCAAGCGTCTTTCAGACGCGAATACTTCTGCATTGTGCGTCTGAAAGACGCTTGTTTTTTCCTGCCGGGTGTTTAAAACACCCGATTACCCTAAAATTGATTCGCACCCGTGTTCCAAAACAGATGTTCCAAAACAGAAGAGGAATGCTGCCGCTTCGAAGCGAATAACTGCCTGAGAAATTGCCAATGTCTACCAACCCATCGCCATCAACAACCGAACCGCTTTATGATGCCGTGCTTCCGGCGGGCGGACGCATTGCCGGAGCCTTTGCCGCGCAAGCCAAAACAGAGATTAAAGCCTTGATCCGCTTCGAGGGCGAAACCATTCTCAGCCGAACTATCCGAACTCTGCGCGAAACCGGACGCATTCGGCAAATCGTCGTGGTTGCGCCCGACGCAGCATTAACAGAAGCCGAACAGTGCGGCGCGGACGTTCTCCTGCCGGAAAAGCCGACAGGAACTGAGAACATCCTGAGCGGTTTGGCGCACGTCGCTCAAACACCGAATCAAACTGCATTGGTTGTCCCAACCGATCTGCCTTTTCTCACAACAGATGCTTTAAAGCCGATTTTGGAGTGGCAAGGTACGGCGGATATTCTGGTTCCTGTCGTGTGGCGTGGCGAATTCGAAACGGAATATCCGGGCGTGCAGTCGGTCTATGTGCCGCTGATCGAGGGCGAAGTCACGCTTGGCAGTGCGTTTCGGCTTGATCCGCACGCGATATTGCGAAACCAAACCGCCTTAGCAAAAGTCTTCGAAGCACGCAAAAGCAATCTGGCAATGGCGCAACTTTTAGGCGTCGGCTTCATTCTGCGCTATCTGACCAAAAGGCTTTCGGTATTGCATATTGAACAACGCTGTCAAGCGATCTTAAACTGCACAGGACAGGCAATGCTCGGTGCGCCCGCCGCGCTCGCCTACGACATTGACACACCCGAAGATTACGAGTTTGCCTGTCGCCACCTTGCCGACATAACAGGGAAATAACCAATGAGCCACTCCATTCAAGAGACAAAATTCGATAAGACGCAGGACGACGCCATTCCGCCGCTCTCAGGAAGCAAGACAATCGGCTATAGCCTCGCCAATTTCGGATTTGGGATGTTTTACGCTCTGAACAACGCCGTCTTATCACTGTTCTTGGAAGAGCATACCAAAAACGCGATCATTCTCTCGTTGATGAGCAGTTCGGATTCCATTGAAGGCGTTGTCGTTCAACCGATTGTCGGTGCTGCCAGTGACCGAATGCGTTCGCCACTCGGACGCCGCCGCCCTTTTATGCTGATGACAATTCCGATTGCGGCACTGTTTATGGTTTTGACGCCGCTGACCGCGCATTTGCCGATTTCAGTTCGCCTCACGATGATGATCGCGTGTGTCGTCGTTTTCACGATTTTGTTCAATATCGCCTATAGTCCGTATCAAGCACTCTTGGCGGACATTACGCCGTCCCGTCAGCGCGGGCGGGTTACGGCGATTTCGACCTTATTCGGACTTTTGGGGCAAGCCGGTCTCATGCTCGCACCCATTCCCATCGGACTAAAATTTTTCCTCGCCGCCGCCCTGATGCTGGTGACTACTCTGCTTACCTGCGCCGCTATCAAGGAGCGTCCGCATACCATTGTCACCGAAGGAGGAGCGCGGCTTAATGCGCTGCAGGAAGTGCGCGTAGCATTGCGTGGACTGCAAACGCTTCTTCAAGCCAAGAAAGCCCTTGTCGTCGTTTTTCTGATAGGCGTCGGCATCGGTTCCGTGTTTCCCTTGCTCACGCTGTTCGTCAAAAAAACAACGAACAGTACCAATGAACAGGCACAGATGATGTTTTTGGTGCTGATGGTTGCGGCGGCAATTGCAATACTGCCCTTCGGCAAGTTGGTGGACGTTTGGGGCGCGAAACGGGTTTTAATGATCGGTTCGGGATTGATCGTTGTTGCGTCTGTTGCCGCGTTTTGGGTGACGACATTGACGCAGGTTGCCATTGTTCTTGCAGTTGCAGGAGTTGGAAATGCCGCGCAGAGTGCCGCTCGTTTTCCTCTTTTGACTGCCCTTGTGCCGCGTGACGAAGTCGGCTTTTATACAGGATTACAGGCGACGGCGCAATCGTTAGCCCTGCCGATTACCTCGGTTATCACGGGCTATCTTGTCAATGTCGGCGGCTATCGCTGGATTTTTGCCGTGTGTGCGATTTGTCTTATTGCGAGCATGGTCGTTCTGGCAGCCATTCGCGAGGAACAGGCAGGGGAAGAGATCACTGCCCGTGAAACCACCAGAGAAAACTATGCGTCAATGCCGGCGTAGTTCGGCGGAACAGATCACTTTATGCTTACCCGAACCTTGAGCGCAATTGTTTTTGTCGGCGTTTTCTTGGCACTGTGCTTTGCCGGACTGCTGCCGTTTGCGATTGGCGTGACGATCTTGGCAGGGATAGCGGCATTCGAGATGATCGCCGTCTATCGCACTGATCCAACGACCCAATCACCCAATTACCCAATTACCCACCAACCCAACGCTTTTAATTTCATCTTTCTCTTGTTTGCGGCGTGCATTCCCTTCTTAACTTATTTGGGTCAGATACGGGAACGAGAAGCCCCACGCGGTGACATTTCCGGCACACTCGAATCGATACTGCGCGTCGTTTTGGTTGTCGTCTTTATCGGCTTCACAGTACGAGCAGCGAAAACTGGTAAAGCGTTGGGCGGCTTGCAGAAACATTACGGCGTTTTTGGCTTGGGTTATATCGGAATGCTGTTCGGAAGTTTTGTCGCGGTGCGGGCGTTGGCAGGCAGTGTCACCGTCGGCGGCTTGGGCGTGCAGGATCGCGGCGCGTGGCTGATGCTCCATATCGCGGTTTGCGTGTGGGCGACTGATACTTTCGCCTATCTTGTCGGACGCGCCATCGGCAAACACAAACTTGCGCCATCGCTCTCGCCGGGCAAGACATGGGAAGGCTCGCTTGGCGGACTCATCGGCGCAACTTTGTCGGGAATAGCGTTTTCGGCGTGGATACACCAGCCGCTTGCTTTGGGGATTTCGCTCGGCGTGCTTGCCGGAACAGTCGGTCAGATCGGAGACTTATTCGAGTCGGCACTCAAGCGCGAACGCGGCATCAAAGATTTCGGCAGACTGCTTCCCGGACACGGCGGAGTCTTGGATCGCTTCGACAGCCTTCTTTTCGTAACCCCTCTTGCTTACCTCATCATCACGCGGTTCTAAGCGGGCATATGCTCTCCTTCATGAGCTTTTGCATAGATTTGAGGTGCGGCACGCATTCGTTTCGCTGCCGTCTCGCCTTGTGCTTCAAACCAAGCAACCGTCTCGTCATCCGCTTCGACGGTCACTGTTTTTATCCGATGAGGCGTTCGCAATCTTGCACACTGCAAAAACGCTTCATCGAGAGGCGGAATTTCAGAAGTATCAATCTCATCTTCAATAGACCTCTTGCGTAAGTCGGGTACAAGAACGT
>CAZPZP010000552.1:0-3588 GCA_964591025.1 uncultured Chthonomonadaceae bacterium | reverse complement strand
TCTGGACGCAATCGCGACAGAAATTACCAATATGGCATTGAGAAATGGGTAATAATGGGTAATTAGGTCGTTGGGTCGTTATGCATTTCAACAGGAAACGAATAGTCTCGTATTGGAATTGCCCAAGGACCCAATCACCTAATCATAGAGATAAAGGAGAGCAGAGTAATGGAAGAGTCCGGCGGAATTCGAACAGTAGAAAGCCCCTATGTCGTAGGGATCGATTTAGGTACCTCCAATTCGGCAATCGCCGTCTTTGCAGATCGTGAGTCCAAAGTGATTCCGATTGAGGGCGACAAAACCTGCCCGTCTGTTGTCGGCTTTCGGGAAGATGGTAGCGTCGTGGTCGGACGACAGGCGCGGGCGCGTGTTCTCATCGACCCCGAAAATACGGTTGTGTCCGTCAAGCGACTCTTGGGAACCGACTGGGAAAAATCCTTTGTCGGGCAGGGCGAAACTCAATATACGCCAACCGACATCAGCGCGAAAATTTTAGAAAAACTGATCAATGGCTCTATGCAGAATGAAGTCTGCGATCTCAAAGGAACGCCGAAGCGGGTGGTGATCACTATTCCTGCCAACTTCGACGACGCCAAGCGACAGGCGACACTCCACGCCGCCAATATGATCGGGCTGAATGTGCTGTATCTGTTGGAAGAGCCGACGGCGGCGGCATTGGCGTATGCAGTGGACCGCAACACCGATCAGACGATTTTGGTCTACGATTTAGGCGGCGGAACCTTCGATGTCTCAATCTTGGACGTGGCAACCGAGCAGGGAACGGGCGGCAACTTCAAGGTACTGGCGAAAGAGGGCATTCCACTATTGGGCGGCGACGATTTCGACAGCAAACTGATGGAATTGGCTTCAGAAGAGTTCAAGCAAAGTTCCCGTGTCGATGTGATGGACTTGGCAAAAGATCAGGGAATCAAAGCGAGTGCGCTGCGGGCGGCACAGCAAAAACTCAAAGATGCGTGCGAAACCGCCAAAATCGAATTGACCGAAGCCAGCGAAGCGCACGTCACCATTCCCAATCTCGTCAAAGACGAAAACGGCATGACTCACGATTTGGATATGACAGTGACCCGGCAGCAGTTCGAGGAGTCTATTCGCCCGCTGGTCGAGCAGTCCAAAACGGCGGTGGATGCGGCACTGCAAGCGGCAAAAGTGACTATCGAGGACATTTCGCGCATTGTGCTGGTGGGCGGTTCAACCAAAGTTCCGTTGGTGCGCCAAATGCTCAAGGAGATGTTCAACGGCAAAGAACCTTACGCTGATATGGATCCCGATACGGCGGTGGCACGCGGCGCGGCGATCATGGGAGCGCGGTACACGGTTCCCACGACGTTCGATGTCGAGGATGTCATTCCCAATGTGACGGTGAATGAGATTACGACGCACAATCTGGGGATCGAGGTGGCGCAGGGCAAGTTCAGCTGCCTGATTCAGAAGAACATGGATATTCCCAAAGAAGAAAATCTTGTCGCTTCGCGAGAGTATGGAACCCAGTTCGACGGACAAACCGAACTTCAAATCAATGTCTATCAATCTCCGGGCGATGTGACTTATGTTGCCGATGAGGGCTGCGCCTTTATTGGGGAACTGATGGTCAATATCCCTGCCAAACCGCGAGGGCAGGAGCGGGCAAAAGTGGACTTCGAGATCAATCAGCAGAATCTGCTCAAAATTACGGTCACGACCTCAACCGGCACGAAAGAATTGCAAATCAGTCGCTAACTTCGCGACGTATTTCTATGCGAAGGAGGCAGTGCTATGGCAGAAGTGCAGGCAAAACAGTACCCGGAATTCAGCGAGAATGGATTAAGAAAACTCACGGATGATCTCTCTCAAACTTGGAAGTGGATTAAAATTCTCCATGACAATATCCAGCAAATTCAGAAAGATGTCACCGCATTAAATACTCAAATCGGCACATTTTTCTCAGCAGAGAAACCTGCACTTTGGGAAGATCGATTGAATATCATAGAAGATAAACAGCAGCGACTTGAGGAAGAGATCACGCAGATGGGACAAAAGTTAGAGGGAAGTCGAGCAGAAATACGGCAAATCGTGGACGATGTCTGGCACGAGACGGTTAACCTGAAAAAAGAGCCGGAACCCACGTTTGATCAGGATAATGTGGCAGCGGGTCTCACCTTGGAGTCGTTCGCGGACGAAGGGCAACCTTCTCCTTCTCTGCCTGAGATTCTATCGGAAGCGACTGAGGATACCAATACAATACAGCCTTTTGTCTTGGAACAGCAAGGCGAGGAACCCAAAGCAGCTGTTGAAGTCGAAGAACTCAAGGCAACTGTTCAAGAGTTAAGTCAGCAGATTCAAGAACTTAAGGAACAAAAATCTGAGGAATCGGCAAAGTTTCAATCGCGACTGGAGATGTTGGAGAAGCAAAACACCGCAGACAAGCCCGAAATTCTTGAAGAACCCAAAAGGCAGGTGTCTGATACGCCGGAGCGAATGCTGCCTGTCGAGTTGATACCGGAACCGTCTGCCGATAGCGCGAAAGAATCGGAAGCAATAGCAACAGAGACGCAAGAATTGGAATGGATGGCGGCTCTCGTTGACAGACTGTACGTCCAATACCAAGAGCAGTTCACTGCCGATCAGCGTGATTACCAAAAATCATACAGTGAATGGGAATTTTGGCGTGAAACGTGCGCCGCTGTAGACGCAAAACTTCCTCTTATGATGCAAGCTGCTGAGCAATTACTCTCTGAGATGACGATTTCAGAAAATTTATCTGAGAACTGTTATAAACTCGCCGAAGCACGCCTCAAATCATTAGAGACACTTCGCAAGATGACTCTTCGATTGGAGGACAAACGGGAGCCGCTCAAAGTCACCTCGTCGGAATTCGGCGCATTGGAAGAGGTTTCCAAAATGGCACTCGGAGACGCTCTCAAAGGTCAAAGCGATATCGATTCCGCCAAAAGACGCCTGCTCGGTTTCTTGGAAGAGAAAGGCAATGATCGGTACGCCGTGATCAAGTCCGTTGAGGACGCCGCCGGCCGCCGCCGTAAAGCGGTCACGAATTTTATCGAACGCTCCCTCCTGCCGATTGCGGACGGGTTGGAAGAGGGATGCGGCTATACCGAAGAACTCAAAGCCAAAGCCGGTGATGAGGCAGAACTGCTGCCCGATTTCACGGGAGCGTACAAATCTCTGTTAAGTCATATCGAGGAATTGATCGACGCGGGCGGTGTCGAGAAGATTTCCATCGCACCCGGCGACCCTGCAAACTTTCTCTGCATGGAACCTGTGGATATGGAACCGGATGAGACTTTCGGCGATGAAGCGGTCAAGCGTGTCAGCCGCGCCGGATACCGTTTGCGCGAAAATTTGCCGGTCTCGCAAGCCAAAGCCATTATGCGGAACGCGCAGATTGTGGTGGTCAAAAATTAGAACCTGCTCTACAAAAGATTTCTTGTGTTCTCCTGCTCGGGTACAGGAACGTACCCGACTCAAGTACAGTCGTCCTACGGACGGAACTCTCCCCTGCAACGGATCACTCTCACGAGAGGATTTGCGTCCGCAGGACGCCTGTTTTTCAGCCGGGTACGTTCCTGTACC
>CAZPZP010000551.1:0-3592 GCA_964591025.1 uncultured Chthonomonadaceae bacterium | reverse complement strand
CAGGAAATCGCTTGCCTTCCGCCGAATTTGCTGTCATTCAATACACCAAGTTTGGAGGTAGTATGTTCGCTCGTTCATTTAGCCATTCGTTGTTGGCGGCGTTCGGTTTGTCTCTTATTTTGTCTCCTGTTTACGCACAGGACAGATTGCCCGCGATGCCTGGATATGCCCAATATGAGGCAGCAGGACGCAATTTCACTGATTATTTTCGTGTGGCGCGTCCCGCTGTCAGTGCAGTCCAATGGTCGGCAGACGGCAAGTTTCTGTACTACGCCAAAGACAACAAACGCTACAAATTCAACCTCGCGACGCGCCAAAGTGCCGAGACCAATGAAGAAATTCCCAATCGCCCCAATGTTCGCGGACGTAATCGCCCCGCTGTCGAACGCGGCAGACAAGCCTCATCGGCACTCTCGCCCGATGGCAAAGTCAAGGCGGTTTATAAAGACAACAACCTCTCTCTTGCCTCGCCGGACAGTGACACTCTACAGGCGATTACCACAGACGGTGACGCCAAGAAGCGCGTCAAAAATGGAACCGGAAGCTGGGTCTATGGTGAGGAGTTGAATCAGGTCACGGCGTTCTGGTGGTCGCCGGACAGCACCAAACTTGCCTATTTTCGTTTCGATGAGAGCGAAGTCAAAGATTACTATCTCGTATCGCGCTCACTGCCGTTTCAGAGCGAATTGGAAGTCGAACCGTACCCCAAGGCGGGCAGTCCGAATCCGGTTGTGGACGTATTCGTTTATGACCTGAACACGCAGAAAACGGCGAGGCTCGATGTCCGAAGCGGCAAACCGTTCGAGAATGACTCCGTTGGCTATTATGTCTATGATGTGCGCTGGTCGCCGGACGGCAAAGAGCTGCTGTTCCATCGCACCAACCGCCTCCAAAATGTCATGGAGTTGACGGCGGCGAATCCCGTGACCGGAACCTGCCGCACCGTTTTTCGCGAAGAGTGGAAACCAAGCTGGGTCGAAAATCACCCGCAAATCCGATTTCTGAATGACAATCATCGGTTTCTGCTGTTTTCCGAGCGCACAGGCTATAAGAATCTCTACCTGCACGATTTGAGCGGCAAACAACTCGCCGTCATCACCAAAAATGCGTTCGAGGCGGCTTCGATTGTCGAAGTTGATGAGAAGAACAGTCGGGTTTACTACATGGGGCGCGACGGCGACAATCCGCTGAAATTGCAGCTCCATCGCGTGAATATGGATGGCACGGGCGATAAGCGGTTGACCGATCCTGCCTATACGCACAACGTCAGCATTTCACCCGATGGCGCGTACTTCACTGATACCTATGAGGCACACAATAAGCCGCCCGCTATCCGTTTGCTCGACAAAAACGGCGAAGTGATCGCTAATCTCTCTGATGCACCGACGTTGCCGAACGATTTTCCAATGGCGGAATTGTTCACCTTCAAGGCGGCAGATAACAAGACCGATCTCTATGGCGTTCTATACAAGCCCTCGAATTTCGATCCCAAGAAGAAATATCCGCTTCTCGTCAGCGTGTATGGCGGACCGGACAGCGACGGCGTGGGCGAGAACTTCGCGACGCCAAATCGCATGACCGAATACGGATTCTTGGTGGCGCGTCTGGACAATCGCGGCGTCAAAGGACGAGGCAAGGCGTTTATGGACGCGCTGTACGGCAAGTGCGGAATTGCCGAGATGGACGACCAAGCAACGGGCGTGAAATTCCTGCGCCAACGCCCGTATGTGGACGGCTCTCGCGTCGGGATTTTCGGCACATCGTATGGTGGCTACTCGTCCGCAATGTGCTTACTGCGTCATCCCGACGTATTCCAAGCGGCGTGCGCCATGTCGAGCGTCACCGATTGGCGCAACTACGATACCATCTATACGGAACGCTATATGGGACTGCCGCAGGAGAACAAAACCGGCTACGAGGCGGGGTCGGCAATGACCTATGCGGGCGATCTCAAAGGGCGGCTCATGCTGTTTTATGGAACCGCCGACAACAATGTTCACCCCGCTAATACGCACCAACTGATCGCCGCACTCCAACGCGCCAGCAAAAGTTTCGACCTGCAAATCGCTCCCGACCAAGGGCATACCGGCTTGAACGGGGCGCGAATGATGGAGTTCTTTATCGAAAATCTCGTACTAAAAACGCCGTCGGGGAATTGAACGCTTAAGTTAAGAAGGAGGCGACCCGTGCTGACACCCCGTTACCTCGCCTTGTTTTTCGCATTCGTAAGCGTAGGACTTGCCGGGGCGCAGTCTACTATTGCATAGGAAAAATCAGCTCCTACAAAAGACACGGCTCTGTTCGACTTCGAGGCGGGCAATTTCGACGGAGGGACACTCACCGGAGACTGTTGGCACAAATCCGGGCGTTCCGTCGTTTCCGGCGTGGTATAATTTGATGGAGTATGTCGGAAGGAGAAACGTCCATGCCCCGCAAAAAAGTGGACACAATCGATCTTGAAGAATTTAACCGCCGCCTTGATGCCAGCAACAAACGCAAGCGGATGGAACTGGATCGTCGCGAAGCCAAACGTGACCAAGTAGAATAACTATACCTGAAATTTCCCTGTTTGCAAGAGAATTGTGGCACAAATTGCGCTCGCACCGCCTCGAACCAAATTTTGCATTTTGGGGATAGACACGACGGTTGCAAACGTGTATAATTCTCCCAAGAAAGACACGCACACCTGTATACTCTCATGACAACATGGGAAAGGTTACTTTCGAGCAACTGCCATGTTCCACTTAAAACTTTTCGCCGTCTTTTTTCGTACCAGCATCCAAACAGATATGGAGTACCGCGCCGACTTCTTTTCGCGGATTATTGCCAGTCTGCTCGGCTTGTTTACCACCGTCTACGGCTTGTCCATCGCCTACAGTTACGCGGGCAACCTCAAAGGCTGGACATTCGCACAAACGATGGTGCTTCTTGCCGTTTACTATCTCATGGACGGGCTGATCGAAATGTTTATTGCGCCGAATATGCGGCAAGTCATGGGGCAAGTGCGGGACGGCACACTCGATTTCGTGTTGCTCAAGCCTGTCTCGTCGCAGTTTATGGCGTCGTTTCGGCAGGTCAATATCTGGCGTATGGCGAATGTTCTGGTCGGTTTGGGCTTACTTGCTTATGCTGTCAGCAAACTCTCGCTTGTTGTCGGGACTTCGCAAGCCGCTGCGTTTGCGTTTACTATGGCGACGGGGACAGTCATCGTCTATTCGTTCTGGTTGGTTCTCGTCACGCTCTGTTTTTGGGTGGTGCGAATTGACAATATCGAGCAGATCGTCTGGCAGGCGTTCGAGGCGGGACGCTATCCCATCGAAATCTATCCTGTGTGGCTGCGTGGAACCCTAACCTATGTGATCCCGGTAGCGTTTATCATCACGGTTCCGGCGCAAGCGTTGGCAGGCAAAATCGGGGGCGGTTATTTGGCAGTGGCAGGATTGGTGGCGTGCGTGACGCTGCTGTTTAGCAGTGCGTTCTGGCGATTTGGCTTAAAACACTATACCGGAGCCTCCGCCTAATTTATAACTGATGTGACCAGGGCAAGCGCATCTAAATTTTTTGACCTTTGCATCTCATCATTCAATTCGAC
>CAZPZP010000550.1:0-3601 GCA_964591025.1 uncultured Chthonomonadaceae bacterium | reverse complement strand
GTCGAATTGAATGATGAGATGCAAAGGTCAAAAAATTTAGATGCGCTTGCCCTGCTCCCAACCGTTGCCTTTTTGTCTAAACGTCAATCTTGCAAGAGGTCTATTAAAAACCAGATGCCACTATGCACACAACGGCAACGGCATTGCCCAATGACCCATCAGGTGTTGCCATTCCTGCCGCGTTGCGCGTATAATACTCTTATGCCACGCGAGACAAGTGAGAACTCACAGTGAGAATTCTTGCCCTTGGAGATATTCATGGGTGTGCTATAGCGTTCGATGCTCTATTAGAGGTTGTCGAATTGCGCCCGGACGATACCCTTATTACGCTTGGTGATTATGTGGATCGCGGTCCCGATTCACGCCGCGTGATCGAGCATCTCATGGAACTGCATCAAACACATCATCTGGTTCCGCTGATGGGCAACCATGAGCAAATGATGCTCGAAGCGCGAGACAGCAAGAATATGCGGAAAATGTGGCTCGGATTCGGCGGTGATGCAACAGTTGCCTCTTACGGCGGCTTGGAGGCAGTGCCGTGGTCGCACTGGCATTTTCTGGAGAAAAAGTGCCTTATGCTGTGGGAGACGGAGACGCATTTCTTCGTTCATGCAGGGTCGCATCCCGATAGACCACTCTCTGATCAACCGGAAAACTGCCTCCTTTGGGATCGATTCGAGACCGCCATTCCGCATGAATCCGGCAAAATCATGGTGTGTGGGCATACCAGTCAAAAAGAGGGATTGCCGAACAATCGGGGGTTTGCAATTTGTATTGATACGTGGGCGTGCGGCAGCGGCTGGCTAACTTGTCTGGATGTCAATGAGCGATATATTTGGCAAGCCAACAAATACGGACAGACCCGCGAATTTTCTCTCGATGAACTGCCGTGATGGCAGGCAGTACATTTGCGGTGGAATGAATTCCCCGCTCTGGAAAGCGCAACGTCCGCCTTCGCGGACAATCTTGAAAATGGAAACATTGACACTCACAGCAGAGAATATCGAACATCCCTATAAAGTGCAGGGAGTCGTCACGCCGCAAGAGGCACGCGACTACTGCAAACGTCTCGCCACGCGCCACTATGAGAATTTTCTGGTGGCAGGAGTCTTCTGCCCGAAGCCCCTGCGCCAGCATTTCTACAATGTCTATGCCTATTGCCGCATCAGTGACGACCTCAGTGATGAGATTGGCGACACCAAGAAATCGCTCATTTTATTGGATTGGTGGGAGGATGAAATGAACGCAATGTACGCCGGATCACCGCGTCATCCCGTGTTTGTTGCCCTCGCCGAAACCGTTGCAAAATTTGGCATTCCGCCCGATCCGTTTCGCGATCTGCTCACCGCGTTTCGCCAAGATCAAGTGATGACACGCTACGAGACGTATGACGATCTCATCGGCTATTGCGTCAATTCTGCGAATCCCGTCGGCAGACTCGTGTTATACTTGTGCGGCTACAACGACGCCACGCGCCTCGCCCTTTCCGACAAAACCTGCACCGCGTTGCAGCTTGCCAATTTCTGGCAGGATGTCACGCGGGATTTGGTGAAAGACCGAATCTATCTTCCGTTGGAAGACTTGCGCCGCTTTGGAGTCACGGAGGCGCAATTATTCGAGCGCAAATTCTCGCCGGAATTTGGTAAACTGATGCGGTTCGAGGTCGAACGTACATACTTACTTTTCGAGGAAGGCGCGAAACTCGGCGCAATGGTGGACAAGCGCGTTCGGCTTGACATCGAAATGTTCAGTCAGGGCGGCATTGAAGTCCTGAAACTCATCGAAAAGCAGAATTATGATACGCTCACGTCGCGCCCGTCCGTCTCGAAAAGGCGGCAAATGGCACTGCTGTTTGGTCGCCTGATCAAAAATCTCACACCCGGATAACCCATGTGTTCCCTGCGAGTCTTGCCCTTATGATTGCTGATGCCCCCGCAAATTCCATTGTCACCCTTGAAGAGTCGTATCGCCACTGCGAATGGGTCGCCAAAACGCAGGCACGCAACTTCTATTACTCATTCGTCACCCTGCCGCCCGAACGCAAAGCCGCGATGTGCGCGATCTATGCCTTTATGCGCTATAGCGACGACGTTTCAGACGAGGCGGCAGAGGACAAAACCAAAGAGGTCGAGATGCGGGCATGGCGTTTGGCTCTGGATCGCGCCTTTGCCGGAGAGTACGGCGACAGCAAAATTCTGCCCGCGTTTCATGATACGGTCAAACGCTATGGCATTCCGGCTCGCTATTTCCATGAACTTATTGACGGAACCGAGATGGACTTGACCAAAACCCGCTACGAGACGTGGGACGAACTGCATCAATACTGCTATCGGGTGGCAAGCGTAGTTGGGTTTGTGTGCGTTCATGTTTGGGGCTTCGATGCGGGCGATGGGTCTGCAATGCGGCATTCGGAGGCGTGCGGATTGGCGTTTCAACTCACCAACATTCTGCGTGACATCGGCGAAGATGCCGAGCGCGGGCGCGTCTATCTGCCGCAGGAGGATTTGCGCCGCTTCGGAGTGACGGACGCCGATCTCGTCGCCGGAAAGATGACCCCGAATGTGCGCGAATTGATCAAGTTCGAGACGGAACGCGCCCGTGCCTACTATGCCGACGCACAGAGGCTTTTTCCTTACGTCCACGCTCCCGGACGCCCAACCCTCACGATTATGATTCGGATTTATCGCGGCATCCTTCGCAGTATCGAGAAGCAGAATTACGATGTGTTTTCGCGCCGCGCCCGTGTCAGCACGCCCAAGAAACTCGGCATTGTCGCCAACGCCTGGTTCCGCGCTAAAGTCACACCTCACAAACGCTAATTCAGAACAATGAGGTATAAAAGAGAAAGGAGGAACTTATCTATGATTACATTCACGCAAACTGTTACAGTTGCAGACGATGGTTCGCTGACATTAAACGCCCCCGCGCAACTCCGTGGCAAAACAGTAGAAGCCGTTCTCGTTGCTCAACTCATTACAGAATTGCCCGAAAAGACAGATGCGAACGGTTATCCTCTCGGATTTTTCGAGAAGGTTGCAGGAAGCATTACTGATCCTACCTTCCAACGACATCCGCAAGGCGAGTATGAAGTCAGGGAGTCACTGGATTGATTTACCTTCCTGATACTAACGTCTGTGTTGCCGTTTTGAGAAACGCTCAATCTGCTATTGCTCAGAAAATGAATACTGTACGTCGCGAGGATATTCTGCTCTGCGATATTGTCAAAGCCGAACTCTTCTATGGCGCATATCGGAGCGCACAACCTCTCGCAAATATCGCGAAAGTTCAAGCGTTTCTCGCGCCTTTTCGTTCCGCGCCGTTTGATGAAGCATCGGCACTCATTTTCGGGCGTATTCGACGCGAACTTGAGACTGTTGGAACTCCTATCGGACCTTATGACCTTCAAATTGCGGCGGTTACACTCGCCCACAATGCTGTATTAGTTACTCATAATACCCGTGAATTTCGTCGTGTCAATGGTTTGATATTGGAAGACTGGGAAGTTTGAACTTACACTACTTTGCATTCGTCGCCAACGCCTGGTTCTGCGCCAAAGTCACGCCTCGCAAGCACTGAAATATGGAGCGGTCATGACGAACGC
>CAZPZP010000549.1:0-3603 GCA_964591025.1 uncultured Chthonomonadaceae bacterium | reverse complement strand
GCGAAGAGTGCCGGAATTAGGCGGCATCGTGTGCGGAATTCCATAGTCGGGTTCCTTTCTCAGGTTGCGGCTTTTGCTTGAGTGGCTGCCGCAGTATTTGGGAGTAGTAAAGGACGGCTTGCGAGACATCACCGGCATTTTCGGCGGCTTGTCCCGCACAGAACGCCGTCGATTCGGTTGGAACAGCGTCATAAGCCTGCGCGTAGGCGTCTGCTGCACGGGAATAATCGCCGTGGTTCTCATAGTAACTCGCCCATTGAGTCCAGCGTTGACTCCGCATTTCCGGCGAGAGTATCGCTGCTCGTGGTTCGATTTGAGGCTGCCAAGCCAGCGAGCGAGAGCGACGAGAGGGTTTGCGCGTTGAATGGGAAGCGAGATACACCCTGCGCTTCTTCCTCACTACGCGAGTCGTTATTTTCGGCTTGCTTTTCACCTGCGAGGCGATAGGCGAACGCTCTACAGCGACTTTCGGGACAATCAGCCTCTCTTTTTTTTGTATGGTCGAAGTTGATCGTTGTGCAGGGGAATTCCCGGCAAGTACCGACGGTTCGGCGGAAGGATTTTGCCGCGACTGTTGCCAGAAAACAACGCAAAGCAAAACTGCCGCACAGCCACCGACAGCCAGCACGTTTCCTAATCGCGTGCGGCGTTTCGGCACAACGATTCGCGCCTCAATCTGCTCGAAAATTCCCTGTGCGAACTGTTCCGAAACCGCAGGAATCGCAAATCCCTGCGTCAATTCCTCTTTCAGACGCACCAACTCGTTGTAAGCGCGGCGGCAGTCTGCACACTGAACGATATGTCGCATGATTGCAGACGAAGGCGGAACGGACTGATTCGCGCAAATTTCCCGCGCAAGACGATTCTGTGTCCAGCGGCAAAGGCATCTCATCGGTGCGTTCAGTCTGATGTTGTGCCAGCGTCATGCCGTCCATTTTCCGCCTACTCGCTTCGCTCAACTCTTATGCTCTCAACAGAATTACGGACGACATTGTAGTCTCAAAACTCTTTTTTAGGGACAAAACAAAAATGCCCTCGACTCTTTCTGAATCGAAGGCGTTTTGCGCTTTCCGGCAGGTTAGCAAAAGGTCAACGGGGAACGGGCTTATTCGTTTCGTCTCTTACCACCGCAACACTCAATCCAGCGGGCGATTCGGTCACAGTGCGCCCCAAAGCCTCCGCGAACACGCGATAGTATTGTTCCGCGACATTGATAGAGGTGAAGTTCTGCACCAAAGCGCGGCGGGCGTTCTTGCCCATCTGCTCGACCTGATCCGGCGATTCGGAGAGTTCCGTCAGCATACGTACCAACTGCTCGGTATCTCCTTGATTGACCTGAACCCCGCAATCCGTTTCCATAATCACTTTGGCGACTTCGCAGCGTTGAGACATAATCGCCACCGTTGGACGCCCTGCCGCCAAGATATTATAGAATTTGCTTGGCACACACAAGCCCTCCATGCCGGGTTCCAGCGTCACGAGCGACACATCGCAGGAGGCAAGCAAATCGGCATAATCGTCTTTTGGCACGAACGGATACATCTTCACATTATCAATCGCTTCGCTCTGAATGCGATGGGCGATATGATCTTTCTGATGCCCGCTTCCCACCAGAACAAACGTGATCTTTTTCTGTTCCGCTTTGAGCCGCTTCGCCGCGTCCAAAATGGTATCGAAATTGTGATAACGCCCGAAGTTGCCGGAATAGAGAACGATAAAGCCGTCAATCGCTTGTTCGGCACGAAAGCGTGTATCTTTACCGCGTGGATCGACCTCTTCCGGGTCGGCTCCAATCGGAATGACGCCAATTTGCGACGCAGGAAGTTGATAGTTCTCACGGAGATGATCGCGCATACATCGCCCCAAAACAATGGCTTTGGCGGAAGCACGCAACCAACTCGCTTGACGTTTGCGGACAAGGGAAACCAGTGGATTTGTCGGCGAGAGAACTTTCATGGAGACGGCGCGATCCGGTTCTAAGTCGTAAATGACGTAAACATAAGGCGTGCCGCGCAACCGCTTGATCCAGTGTGCCGCCATTGCCAGTGGGGGCGGAGCCGTTCCCACCAAAATCAGATCGTACTTTTTGCCGACCAAAAGACGCAGAAATGTCGCCGCACTGAACAGTACATTGACTATCAGCCGCAGCACCGTAGACGATTGAGAGGCACGCGGCGTACTGAGACGGCGGATCGGAATGCCGTGCCAATTCTCGAAGGTTGCGAGTTTGTTATCCCCTCGATACTGATAACGACTTGTCAGTACATCGATCTGAACATCGGGATAGTTATCGCAAAGCGTCCTCGCCAGATTGGAAAGAACAGTTCCTGTGCCGCCCGTCGTGTCCGGGTGAAAAAATTCGTTAAGGATGCAAATCCGCATGGTAAAGTTCGCCTGAATGCCTGAACTCATTTCTGTTTTCTGCGGTGGGCTGAGTTATCGAAAAAGGTGATTATCCGCAATTTTGCGTGTGCAATCTTACACACATCTGCTATGTACTCTCTTGCAATTTGCGTGCCAAGTGGAGTGTGAGGGGCTTATGTATGATGTTCGCGATACCACGCGATTGTCTTGCGAAGCCCTTCGCGGAATCCGACTTGCGCTTTGAAGCCGAACAACTCTTCGGCGCGTTGGGTATCGAGACAGCGGCGGGGCTGTCCGTTGGGCTTCGAGGTATCCCAAACGATTTCCCCCGCAAAGCCTGTCTCTTCGGCAATGATCTGCGCCAACTCTTTGATCGGGATTTCGTGATTGGTTCCGAGATTGACGGGTTCGCCGCCGTCGTAATGTTCCGTCGCCTTGAGAATGCCTTCCGCGCAGTCCTCGACATAAAGGAATTCGCGGCTTGGCGTTCCATCTCCCCAAAGCACAATCTCATTCTTGCCCGTGTTTTGCGCGTCCACACACTTTCTGATCAACGCAGGAATGACGTGAGAAGTTTCGAGATCGAAATTATCTTTAGGACCGTAGAGATTGACGGGCAACAAATAGATCGCATTGAAGCCGTACTGTTGGCGGTACGACTGCGCCTGAACCAGCATCATTTTTTTCGCCAGACCATAGGGCGCATTGGTCTCTTCGGGATAGCCGTCCCAAAGGTTCTCTTCCTTGAACGGCACAGGCGTAAACTTCGGATAGGCGCAGATTGTCCCCGTAGCGACAAACTTCTCCAACCCATGCCGCCGCCCGTATTCGATGAGTTCAATCCCCATGATGGCGTTCTCATAAAAATAGCGTCCGGGATTGCGGAGATTGGCTCCGATACCCCCGACCACCGCCGCCAAATGGATCACGATATGCGGATCAGCGTCTTTATAGAGCCGAATGATCGCATCGCGATCCCGCAGATCGTATTCCTTGGAGCGCGGAACCGTAATCTGTTCACATCCTCGCGCCTTCAACTTCTCTATCAAAAATGAGCCGAGAAACCCTGCCCCGCCCGTCACTACCACGCGCTTTTCGTTCCAGTTCATTCTTCGCCCTCAGAAAAACCTCACCACAGAGACACAGAGGCACAGAGGAAGCACAGAGAATCCATTCCAGAATCTCTGCGCTGTTCTTTGAGTTCTATGCTTCTTTGTTGTTGGTGAATTGTTTTCGTGT
>CAZPZP010000548.1:0-3607 GCA_964591025.1 uncultured Chthonomonadaceae bacterium | reverse complement strand
TGCAAGAGGTCTATTATCCGTACCCAATACGTGCGATCAAAGTGAGACCTCCTGTTGCTCATTATGCGCCTGCCTCTTCTCTCGAATTTCCCGCGCACGATCAAGAGCAGACTGAACGCTGTCGCAGATATTCTCCTTGCCGACGTGCTGCGCGAACTCAGACTGCTCCATCAATCGCGCTGGTTGTTCTCGCGCCCCGCAGAGCAGTAGTGTCCGCTCCGTCGTATGAAGCCGATCCGCCAAGTCCTCGAACGCTTGCAGTCCCGTGCCATCAATCGCCGTCATATTCCGCAAGCGCAAAATCACGATCTGTGGCAACCCTTCAAGGCGACCCGTGATCTCGTTTAATTTGTCCGTCGCCCCGAAGAGGAACGGACCATGAATGCGGAAAATGCTCACGTAATCGGGAATGTCTTTGTCTTGCAGGATATGCATCCGCGCCGCCTCGATATACTCCTCCGTCACTTCCGAGACCGTTGTCGTCACTGTCACCTTGCGAATATAAAGCAAAGCCGCGAGAATCATGCCGACCATGACGGCAACGGTCAAATCTGCAAAAACGGTCAGCCCGAACGTCACTGCCCATACCGACTTATCCGCCCACGAGAGTTTGAGCAGTTCGGGGATTTCGCGCCACTCGCCCATATTGTAGGCGACAACAAAGAGGATCGCCGCCAGAACCGCGAGCGGAATAAATTGTGCCAGCGGCGCGGCAAACAGCAAAACTGCCAAAAGCGTCACGGCATGAATTATGCCCGAAACGGGTGTCAGCGCACCGGAGCGGATATTGGTGGCAGTGCGGGCAATCGCTCCCGTCGCAGGCAGACCGCCGAACAGCGGCGAGGCGATATTTGCTATGCCTTGCGCGATCAGTTCGACATTCGGATTGTGCTTGTCGCCGCTCATACGGTCGGCGACTGTCGCCGACATCAGCGATTCGATTGCACCGAGCATCGCCACCGTGACAGCGGGAAGCAAGAGGGTTGAGATGAGTTCGGGGCGGAAGGCGGGCAGAACGAAGTGCGGCAAACCGGACGGAATGCCGCCGAAACGTGAGCCGATTGTCTCGACGGGCAATTTCAGAGCGATCACCAACGCCGTGCCGCCGAACAGCGCGACCAGCGAACCGGGAACCCGCTTGATGAACCGCATCATCAGAAGTATCACCAGCAGCGCACCGGAAGCAAGCAGAAATGTGGGCAGCGAGAACGTGTGCCAATGCTGAAAAACGGCTTCCATGCGTCCCAGAAACTCGCCGGGAGTCTTTTCGATTTTCAGTCCGAAGAAGTCTTTGATCTGCGTACTGGCGATGAGTACCGCGATCCCATTTGTGAAGCCAACCACGACCGGGCGCGGAATGAACTTGACGGCGGTTCCCATGCCGGTCAAGCCGAGCAGGGCGATCATCACGCCCGACATGAGGGTACAGAGGAACAGCCCGTCAATACCGTATTTGGCGACAATCCCCGCAACGACGACGACAAACGCCCCCGTCGGTCCCCCGATCTGGCAGCGCGAACCGCCGAGTGCCGAAATGAGAAACCCCGCGACAACGGCGCAGTAGATACCCGACTGCGGCGGAACACCGGACGAAATCGCAAACGCCATCGCCAACGGCAACGCAACCAATCCAACCGTGAAACCCGCAATCAAGTCGGCAACAAACGTGCGAACCGAGTATTCCCGCAAACAGAGGACAGATTTGGGCAGCCACTCCTCATACTTCTTTCCATTCATGCGTGTTGTTTCCAGCCTTCTGTTTGCTTGTTGTTGAGAATTTTCGGTTCCTCTCCTCAGTGTACCGCTTCAAGGGGAATAAGGACACGCCCGGATTGCATCGGTTCCTCCGGCAAGGGCGGAACTTCGTTATAGAGGCTGTCGCGCTCGATAGGTGTGCGCCCCGCCTCTTCGATCATCTTGATCATCTGCTTGCGGGTCAAGACTTGGCTTTTGTTGCCCCAGTCGCCGTCTTTGTACGTGATCTCGTATTCGTGGATAGTCCCGTCCACATCGTCCGCGCCATACCACAGCGATAACTGCGTGATCTGCGGCGTATTCATAATCCAGAACGATTTGATGTGCGCGAAGTTGTCCAGCATGAGGCGGGCGAGGGCGAGATTTCTTAGGTCGTCATAGCCAGTCGGGTGCGGCGTGTCTTCAAGTTCTGTTCCTTCGGGGTGGAACGAAAGCGGAGTCATGGTAACGAAGTGCTTGGTTTCGTCTTGAAGTTCGCGAATTTGGACAAGATGATCAACGCGCTCGGCAAGGGTTTCGATATGCCCGTACAGCATCGTCGCATACTGCGTCAAGCCAACTTTTGCCGCAGTGCGTGCCACATCTTTCCACTCTTCACCGTCTAATTTTCTATCGAAGAGTTCTTGATGCACACGGTCAGACAGAATTTCGATGCCGCCGCCGGGCAGCGAATCCAGCCCTGCCGCCATAAGTTCGTATAAAACTTCGTCGAGTGGCTTTTTCGCTTGGCGTTGGATTTCGGCGAGTTCCACTGCCGTAAACGCTTTGATATGGACGTGCGGGCGAATGGATTTGACGAGTTGGAGCAGGTCAATATAATACTGATAAGGCAGACGCGGATTGATGCCGCCAACCATGTGAATCTCGGTGATCGGCACGTCGAGATGCATTTCCAGTTTGCGGCGCACTTCCGCCATGTCCATTTCGTATGCTTTCGGTCCGCCTTTTTTGGCATAGAACGAGCAGAATTTGCAGAATTTGTTGCAGATATTGGTGTAGTTGATATGCTGATTGCGGACATAAAAGGCTTTGTCGCCGTGCCAGCGTTCGCGCACGATATTCGCCAGCCAGCCAACCGCACTGAGGTTAGGAGTTTCATACAGGCGCATTCCGTCGTCGAATGACAGACGCTCGCCTGCTGCCACTTTCTCATAAATGTCCATCAATTCCGCGCCGACAGTGCGTTCGGCGGTTTTGCGCGAAATGTGTGTTGTTTGGTTAAATGTTTCCATAGCCTTGCCTCTTAGGGACTCTCAAGGATTAAACTGTTCCATCGCCTTGGCGGGTATTGCAAGTACCCGTCTCGGTGTCCTTCGGACGAGCGTCCGGCAGGACGCAGAAGGCAACACCGGAACGATTTTTTTGTTGAGACTCCCTTACTGAAATCTTAATCTTTGTGCATTCTTTCACAAATGATTCTACGTTTCGAGTATACCCTTCTGCTCCCGATTCTGCAAAACCCGCATTTGGGGAGCAATTAGAAGAAATTTTGCGTTTTCAACGTAGAGAGACAGGAATTTCGCTTGTCTGCCGCGAAGTGTAGTGGGTGATTGGGTCGTTGGGTCATAAGGTCATTGGGATTTTAACTTACAAAGGAACGGTAACGATATGCGAGTTCAACACTTGACGCTGTTTTCACTGCTCGGTTTGCTGACTTTTACTGTTGGGTGCGGGTGCAATTCGCGCCAACAAACGTATGCGCCCGCGCCGCCTGTCGCCAATGTGCCGACGCCGCCGGTCAATGCTGCGCCTCCTCTGGGTGGCGATGCAATGCCCGCGCAAGCCAGTCAAAACGGCGCGTATCATTGGCGCGATGTGCCAGCGAATGAGAATGTGCCGGTGGTGCGAGCGA
>CAZPZP010000547.1:0-3608 GCA_964591025.1 uncultured Chthonomonadaceae bacterium | reverse complement strand
TACAAGAACGTACCCTGCTAAAAAACACTCCCATCGGTTGAAATTGTTGCCTGTTGTCAGGGTACAAGAACGTACCCTGCTAAAAAACAGGCGTCCTGCGGACGCGAATACCTCCCTGTTGCGAGCGCATAGAGAAGAATGTTGGTGTCTGTGCATTGTGCGTCTGCAAGATGCTTGATTTGTCCTGATGGGGGTTTTAAAGCCCTCGATGCGTGAGGGGAGTTACAATCATTGCCTCGTTCTTGTTTCGATGTTATTGGTTAGTTTATTATAGTGATGTTATCGGTTAGTCTATTATAGTTAGGGAGTCTCAACACAAATATCGTTCCGGTGCTGCCTTCTGCGTCCGGCAGGACGCTCGTCCGAAGGACACCGAGGCGGGTACTTTCAGTACCCGACAATGCGACGGAACAGTTTAATCCTTGAGAGTCCCTTAGTCTATTATAACGGGAAGCGCAAGAGATTATGCCGGACAAAACACGTCTGACGAGCATTCTTGAGAGAATTTAATTTTAATTTAAGCAGAATTTAATCTTGCTGTAATAGACTGGTTGAGAGAAGCTTCCTGTTTCCTTGAATATTATGTCTCATATATCATCAACCCATCAAATGAAAAGTCGCGTTCCTCTTTTACTGCTGCTCTTATTGAGCATTGGCGTCGTTGCCTTGTTTTTCTTCCGACGAAGCAATGCAGACAGTCCTCTGCCTCTGCCTCCTCCAGACCGCTATGCAGAAATGGTCTCTGCATTCTATACCGGAACCATTGCCCTGATCGTTCAAGACCCGACGCGCCCCGAAGCGAACCTCAAACGCGCCACCGAGATCGTTCCAGACGAACCTGCTGCTTGGGCGAATTTGGGCTTGGTCTACCTGCGCCTTCCCACTCAGATGGAGGAGGCGAAAAGGTGTCTTGAAAAAGCGCAGTCGCTCGCTCCCAACAGCGGCGAAATCGAGGCATTGTTAGGTCATCTAAAGAACAAGCAGGGGCAGATACCCGAAGCCATCGCCCATTTTCGCCGTGCTGTGGAGTTGAATTCGCGCAACCTCTATGCCCGCTACGCCCTCGCCGAACTGATTGACCGACAGCGCGATTCTAATTACGAGAACGATTATCAGCAGCAAATCGAAGGCATCCTCACCATAGAGCCGCGCAACCTCAGAGCTTTATTGGAACTGGTACGCATTGCCGCCCAGCGCAAAGACTCCCAAGCACTTGGTCGAGCGGTTACCGCACTGGACGCCGAGGCAACACAGTGGACTCCCCGGCAGAAGGAATCGCTGGAGGGATTAAAGGCGGAGGTCAAAAGCGATAATTTGTCTGCCGTGGGTGGTCGCGTTTTGGGGGTTACAAATCTCATTGTCGCGAATCCTAACTATCGCAAAAGTGCAAATGCCCTCAGACCGCCCGCCAATACTATCGGCGTTCCGCTTGAGCAATTTCTACGTCTCCCCTCTCCTTCTCCGACAGCGGCTGCCGCCGATGCCGCCCTCACCTTTCAAGACGAAAAGATCGCAGGAGGAGACGGCGAGAAATTCGTGCTGGCGCGTTTTCTTGTCCTCAGTCCCGAAGTCAGCAGTTCAGTGGGGCAAAACTTTCGACTCAATCCCCGACCAGAGGGGAAAGGGTCGCTGCTCCTTGCAGGAAAAGACTCCCTCAAAATCATCACCGAAGGGAAAACGATCACGTTGCCGCTTCCGGGCGGAAACGGAACCAAATCTCTGTCGCCCGATGGCGTCGCGGTGGGAGACATCAACTATGATTTCCGAATGGATTTGGCTGTGGCAGGAGCAGGCGGTTTGCGGCTCTTTGTACAGCAAGACGATGGAACTTTCCGTGACACAACGGCTCGCACCGGACTGCCTACCGCTATGGTGAACGCTCCTCTCTACGGTGTTTGGACAGCAGATACCGATCTTGACGGTGATTTAGACCTCATCGTTGGACAACAGGAAAATGGAACGCAGACGTTACAGAATAACGGAGACGGAACATTCAAGCCTCTGAATCAGTTTGAGGAGATCAAGGCACTGCGCGGTTTCGCGTGGGCAGATGTGGACGGTGACGGCGACTCGGACGCGGCACTGCTGGATAAAGCGGGCAAAGTTCATGTGCGCGTCAACGAGCGTTCCGGGCTGTTTACGGCGCGTGTATTGCCGGCGGAAGTCGGCACATCTGCGGCGATATGTGCTGGAGATATGGATCATGACGGCATCGTAGACTTCATTCTGCTCCAAGCGAATGGCGTAGTCCTGCGCCTGTCCGACAAGTCGGACGGCAGCGCGTGGGACATGGGAGAGATCGCACGCTGGGAGGGTTTCAATGGAAAAACTCCTGTTGGCAGTACTCGCCTTTTGGTTGCGGATTTGGACAACAACGGCGGACTCGATTTGCTTGCCTCTTCTCAGAAAAGCGGGCAGGCGTGGCTTGGCGGCACCCAAGGTGAATTTCAGCCGCTCGCCCTCCCGATCAGCGCAGGTATCTCTGCCATCGCCGATATGAATGAGGACGGCAAATTCGATCTGGTCGCCCTCGATTCAGAAGGCAAGCCGGTTCGCAAGATCAATCAGAGCGCGAAAAACTATCAGTGGATCGAAGTGCGCCCGCGTGCCGCGTATACTGCACCGCAAGGGGGAGGAGATAACCGCATCAACTCTTTCGGTGTCGGCGGCGAAGTGGAGATACGTTCTGCGTTGCTGGTGCAAAAGCAAATCATCACCGGCGCAACCGTTCACTTCGGATTGGGTGAGAACAAACTGGCAAACTTTGCTCGTTTCGTTTGGCCCAATGGAGGGGTGCAAGGCGAATTCGAACTCAAGGCGGGGCAGCAGATAACGACCAGTCAACGTCTGCTCGGCTCCTGTCCGTGGCTGTTCGCATGGGACGGCAAGCAGATGCAGTTTGTCACGGACTTTATCTGGCGTTCGCCGCTCGGCTTGAAGATCAACGCGCAGGACACGGCGGGCGTGGCGGCAACAGAAGATTGGGTCAAGATTCGCAGGGATCAACTCGTCCCAAAAGACGGGTTTTACGATCTTCGCATTACGGCAGAGTTGTGGGAAACCCATTTCTTCGATTATCTCTCGCTCATGGTCGTGGATCATCCCGCAGACACAGAAATTTTTGTGGACGAGCGTTTCGCTATGCCGCCGCCCGTTTTCAAGGTTTTTGCGACTGCCCCGCCTCAGCCTATCGTTCGCGCCACAGATGACCTCGGCAACGACGTGACTGAAATCGTGCGGGCGCGGGACGAGAAGTATCTGGACACCTTCGGGCGTGGGCAGTATCAGGGAGTCACTCGTTCGCATTATGTCGAGATAGAACTGCCACGGGAGGCGGCACGCAGCGGACAGACTTTTCTTGTCGCGAATGGCTGGATACACCCAACCGACAGTTCCGTTAATGTCGCTATCAGTCAGGGCGGTCACGCGCCGCCGCAAAGTCTGCAATTGGAGGTTCCCGACGGCAAGGGCGGATGGAAAATTGCCAAGCCGAACTTGGGTTTTCCATCGGGCAAGAGCAAAACAATTTTGTTAGACCTGACCGGCGTATTCGAACCCCTCCCCAACCCTCCCCTTCACAAAGGGAGGGAGCCAGCGAGTTTACGGGT
>CAZPZP010000546.1:0-3617 GCA_964591025.1 uncultured Chthonomonadaceae bacterium | reverse complement strand
CCTAAAAGAGGCAGGGAAATGCCGCGCCCACGTCGAAACGTGCCGTGCAAGTTATCTCATTGTTGAGGAAGAAATTATGAACACACAGAATCTGTTTCTCGGCGCGACGTTGGCACTCCTCGCTACGCCCGCACTCTCCGCGCACGCCCAAACCTATGCCGGACGCCCTGCTTGGACGATTGGCAACAAAAAGTTCAAGGTGGTCGTTCTGCCCGGCGGCGGGCATATCGCCTCCATGACACTGACAGGCGGCAAAAACGCCAATGTCAACCCGCTCTGGCTCCCACCATGGCAGGGCATCGATCCCCAAAATTGGAAACCCAGTGACAAGCGATTCGGGGCGGCTCCGGGTGCGCCGTTACTGAGCGGCATCATCGGACACAATATCTGCGTGGATTTCTTTGGCGGTCCGTCCCCTGCCGAGACAAAAGCGGGCGTACCGGTGCATGGCGAAGCCCCCACAGTGGAATGGAAACCCGTCAGGAGAACTGCGAACAGCATCACCTACAAAACGACCTTGCCCAAGGCACAAATGGACGTATCGCGCACAATCACGCTCGGCAATGACTCGCTCATGTGGATTACGGAGACGGTCAAAAACAAGACCGCGTTTGATCGTCCGTTTGGCTGGCAACAGCATCCGACCTTTGGACCGCCGTTTCTCAAAGAGGGCGAAACGTTTTTCGATATTGGCGGCAAGGAGAGTATGGTCTTCCCGATGGAGTTCAGCAAGGGCGAACGCTTGAAACGCGGCGCGACTTTCGAGTGGCCCACAGGAGTGGACAAAGACGGCAGCGATGTGGATATGCGGGCGTGGCCTGTTGGGAGCAGTTCGTCCGATTTCACGACAACCAAAATCTCGCCGGAAAACGAATGGGGCTGGTTCACCGTCGTCAATGTGAAGAAAAATCTGCTGTGCGGCTATGTCTGGAAACGTCAAGATTATCCTTGGTGCGCGATTTGGGAAGAGAACAAATTCCGCGATGGTGCGCCGTGGTATAAAAAAGCGGTGACACGGGGCATCGAGTTTGGCACAACGCCGTGGGCATACTCGCGCCGAGAAGCGGTCACCCAAGGCAGTTTGTTCAAGACACCAACCTACCGCTGGATTTCGGCGGGAGCAAGCCAAACTATCGGGTATGGCGCGTTTCTTGTCAATGTTCCGGCGGGAGCAACCGGAGTCAAATCGGTCACGGTCAACGGAAATAACGTCTCCATCGAACTCGAAGGCGTTGACCGCACTCTGACATTGAAAGCCAAAAGATAACACAGTGAACCACGGAGAACACGGAGGACACGGAGAAAAACAAGAGAACCACAGGGAACACAGGGAACACAGGGACAAATTCAAGAATTTGCTTTGAGATTTTTGTATTGTTTTCGTGTTCTATTCGTGTGATTTTGTGGATCATTGCATTGGTTTTTCTCCGTGTTCTCCGTGTTTCTTATTTGTGAGGACAGTTTGCGATGCGCGTGATCATACCGAGCAATCCGTTTGAGAAGCAGACCGATATTCTGTCGTGGACAAAGCGGGGAATGTGGGCGTGTCGGTGGATAAGCCCGATGCGAACTCGTCCCCCGTTCACAGTTGCGTTTCGCTGTCGGTTTGCAAGCGAGAACGCCGAAACGGTGCGAGTTCATGTGACGGCGGACGAGCGGTATGTTCTGTTTCTCAACGGCGCGCAAATCGGGCGCGGCAGTGAGCGCGGATGCAAAGATGTGTGGTATTTCGAGACGTATGATCTGCCATTCCAACAAGGCGAAAATGTCCTTGTCGCGCAGGTTTGGGCGTTGGGCAAAGAGTTCGCGCCCTATGCTCAAATGTCCGTCGAGCCGGGTTTCCTGCTCTGCCCCGACGCTCCCGAATGGCAGGACAAACTCGCAACGGGAATTGCCGCATGGGACTGCAAATCTCTTATGGGGTATCGCTTTTATGATCCCGATATGGCATGGGGAACGGGCGCGAATGTGCATATTGTCGGCAGTGCATTTGATTGGGGTTTCGAGACGGGCAAACAAGAGCGTGAATTCGAGTGGAAAAGCCCTTATATTGGTGAATACGCCTCCACAAACAAGCGCAATGACAGACCGCCGACCCACCTTCTCACGCCCGCAACCCTTCCGCCGATGATGGAAAAGCCGTGCCGACCCGGAACCATTCGGCATATCTCTCAAGTTGAAAGTGAGAAAACCGGCGACATTCCTATTCGCGAAGCCGACAATCTCGAAGCCGAGCGAATTGCCTTCCAAAACTGGTGGAAGCGCGAAGAGGACGCCGATTATGTCATTCCCGCGCACACGATGCGCCGCGTCATTATTGATCTCGAAAACTATTACTGTGCGTATCCTGTGCTGCTCGTGTCCGGCGGTATGGAATCGCGGGTACGTATCCATTGGCAGGAAGCATTATATCAAAATCCACGCACGACGAAAAAGGGGCATCGCGATGAGATAGAAGGCAAATACTTCGTCAATGTGTGGAGCCTCAAAGACGGAACAGGAGACGCATTTCTCCCTGAAGGCGGCGAACGACGGCACTACACTCCGCTGTGGTGGCAGTGCGGGCGATATATCGAACTGCTTATCGGAGCCGCGCATGAGCCGCTTGTTCTGCATGATATTCACCTCGTCGAGACGCGCTATCCGTTCGAGAATATCGCGAAATGGGAGACCAAAGAGCCAACGCCATTCGATGCGATCTTTCCGCTTGCGGTGCGAACGTGGCAGATGTGCGCCCATGAGACGTACATGGACTGCCCGTTTTTCGAGCAGTTGCAGTATATCGGCGACACTCGGATACAGGCACTTGTGACTTATGTTTTGAGTGGCGATCCGCGACTGCCGCGTAAGGCGTTGGAAATGTTCGCCGCCTCGCTGATGCACACCGGACTGACTCAATCGCGCTATCCGTCTCGCGTGGATCAGTGTATTCCGCCGTTTTCGCTGTGGTTTGTGGGAATGGTCTATGACTATGCGATGTGGGTGGACGATCTGCCCTTTGTGCGCGAGATGATGCCAACAGTACGGCGCGTCATTGACACTCATCTTGCCAACATCAAAGAGGACGGACTATTCCATTCGCTGCCCGGCTGGAATACGCTCGATTGGGTTCCAGAGTGGAAAGACGGAGTCCCGCCCGATGGGGATACTGTCTCCGGCACGCTCAACTGGCAGTTGATTTATACATTGAGTATGGCGGAGAGGTTGGAGCGACTTGTCAATGAAATGGAGATGGCAAAGCGAATGCGCGTCTACCAAAAAACGCTGACAGGAAGCGTGAATAAAGTCTTTTGGAACGAACAACGCGGACTATATGCAGATGATTTGACACAAACCCGCTACTCGGAGCATACCCAATGTTTCGCTATCCTTGCCTATGGAGCCAAAGTAGAGCGATATGCAAAATCTGCCCGCAACCTCCTTACGGACACTGATCTTTCACGCGCCACAATCTACTTTTCGCACTATCTCTTTGAGGCGTTTCAGGCAGTGTGTGAAGCCGGTCAGATATTCAATCGGCTTGCTCTCTGGAGGGATTTGCAGAATAATGGACTGAAAACCACAATCGAAATGCCGGAACCAACCCGTTCAGACTGCCACGCATGGGGCGCACATCC
>CAZPZP010000545.1:0-3625 GCA_964591025.1 uncultured Chthonomonadaceae bacterium | reverse complement strand
GCGATCCACTAAAACGCACGGTTCACAAAACAGCCGCCCCGATTTCTGAGTAGATGAAATCGGGGCGGTTTGCTTTGTGTGATATAATGGAGCAGGGAGGGACAAAAGACACTGGACTCTCTTCTGAAATTCGATCATCAAGGAGCAAAAGCCGTGAGCGAACAACAAACAGAAGCACCGAAAGATTATAGCCGGGTTCATCCGCGCTGGAGCAATAGTGTGGTTTGGGTGCGCTATGCGGGCATGGAAGAGGCAAGATGACGCCGTGATTTTGCTGATGTGGGATGCCAGCGCATTCTGCAAGTGAAAGTCACCCCTGTAACACGAGATAGACAATATTTTGGTTCGGTTCAGATGTGCCGAAGAAATAGAGACTACTATTAAGAAACAACTCGTAATCCCAATCCAATGTTTGTCTCCCATAATCAATCGAACCGGTAAACACTTGCGGTGGAGCATCAAGGACGGTGTCGAACGTAAAGTTGGGGACGACCTGCAACAGAAAGTGCATGGGTACAGAACCTGCGTAAGTTGCCGACGTGTTGTCAAAACGAATCCACGAAGGCTCTCCACCAACTTTGCTGATAAATGCAGAGTCTTCCTCCTCCGTGTTTTCAGGATAATCGTCCGCAACCAGACGCATCTTCCAATGCCTAAAACCAATGCGTGGTTCATAGTCCTGCCGTATTTCTCCCTGTTCTGTTAGGAAAACAAAAATGCGAAAATTGATTTGATACTTATCAAAGAAGTGAGCAGGGATGTCTAATGGTTTGTCCTCTGGCTTGAAGAGCGTCGGGACAAGAAATCCCTCGTCGGGATATTCACACGCGGTACAATGAAACAGAGCCAACGTGTAGCCTGCCCAGAGATGATCGGAGGGAAAGGCAACTTGGAAGAAGAACATTTGCAATGCGCCGCAATAGGCACAATGAGGCAGTTCTACCTCGGCAGGCAGGCGTGGATAGCCACCGATAAAAGTGGTGTCCTCCAGGCGTTGTTCTGCATCGCTCTCTTCTGATTCCATTGCTTCTAACAGGTACGCAGACATCATGCTCCCCTTATATCAATAGAGTGACCCATCCCTTTGTCGCTGATGATTAAACCGTTGGTGAAGAGAGCAAACTACCAAAGCTAACCAGACCAGCAAATTAGGGAGCGATATTTTGCCAAAGTGTGGCAGTAGGGAGATAGCAGGCAATATGCCGCATATTGTCGGTTGCCACGAGAATTTCCGTGTCGGGCAATTCCAATGTAAGGACTTGTCCTGCGAGAATTACGTCTCCATCTAAGGCGTGCCTGTACGCGGTAGGAACACCAGTATTTCGTGCCTCTGCCCAAAGTTCTGCCGCTTTTCGCAGTGCCTCTGTATGGATTGGCAAGTAGCGATCTGCCCTTGCCATATTGAACGCATTCAGCCGACGTATGCCCGCCGTCGCACCCGAACGAATCAGTTCCCTTCTTACTTCATAATCAGCAATTTCCGGTACAATCACGCGAACGCGGGCGCGAATAAGTTCCCGCATCCACTGGAGGCAAGCATCAATCTCTTCTGACTTCCCCGGCTTTTGGGTGACCAGTCCAAGCGGACCGGAATCGAGAACAATGATGCGGTTCATCGGTAAATTGGTTCCTCACCTGTCGCGGCACGGTTGGCGTTCATATTCGCTTTAAAATCGGCAAGAGCGTTGTCACGCCGCAAGAGTTCCTCTTCGTCGTCAGTGGCATCTTCCTCTGCCCAAGCGTCAAGCAGTTCAAGAGTTCTGTCTTCATCTTCTGAAATCACCGGCAGCACCGTGATCAGGTCATCAATGACGCGCTCAATGGGTTCTTTGCGATGAGCTGCATAAGCCGTGATCCGGCGTTCTTGTTCTGGTGTCAACATAATCGGCATAATGAAAATACCTCCTCTATCACAGAATGGTTAGCCGCGATTCTCACACCGCAGCAAGCCATACGCCACGCTGTCAAGCAATGCCAGCCAACTCGCTTCGATCATGTTAGTGGAAACTCCGACGGTACTCCACGACTGTTCGCCGTCGCGGCTGTCAATGATGACGCGAACTTTGGCGGCGGTTCCCTCTTTGGTGTTGACCACGCGCACCTTGAAGTCGGTGAGTTTGATGGTTTCCAGTTCAGGATAGAATTCGAGCAGTGCCTTGCGGAGTGCGCCGTCCAGTGCATGAACCGGACCGTCGCCTTCCGCAACCGTCAATCGCTCTTGACCATCCACAATCAGTTTGACCGTCGCCTCTGTGATCGCCTCTTCACCTTCACCACGCTTCTCGACAATGCACCGAAACCCGACCAAATCGAACAACCGGCGCAGTGTTCCGACAGACTGCATCATCAATAACTCGAATGAACCCTCCGCGCCCTCATAACTGTAGCCCTCGTGTTCCTTCGCCGTGACCGTTTGGAGCAGTTTGCGGGCTTCTGGTGATTTGCGGTGCAGATCAAACCCATACTCGGACGCTTTGCCTTCCATGCTCGCACTGCCCGCAAGTTCCGAAACCAACAAGCGGCGCGAATTGCCAACCTGTTCCGGTGTGATATGTTCGTATCGCGCCCCTTTAAGAACGGCGTCGGCATGGACACCGCCTTTGTGCGCGAAGGCACTTTTGCCGACATACGGGCGGCGCGTGTTCGGCGTCAGATTGGCGATTTCATCCACATATTGCGACAACCCCGTGAGATGCTCCAACGAGTCGGGTTTGAGACAGTCATAACCCATTTTCAGCCGCAGTGCCGCAATCACGGGAAGCAAGTCGCAGTTGCCGCACCGCTCGCCATAGCCGTTGACCGTGCCTTGAACGTGAGTTGCGCCCTCACGCACGCCCGCAAATGTATTGGCTTCGGCGCATTCCGAATCGTTGTGGGTATGCACACCCCAAACCGCACCGGGCAATGCAAGCCGAATTTCGCGCACAATTTCGGTGACTTCGTGGGGCAGAGTTCCGCCATTGGTGTCGCACAGCACAAGCCGATCCGCTCCGTTCTCGAACGCCGCCCTCAGACATTGAATCGCGTAATCGGAATTGTCCTTGTAACCATCAAAAAAGTGTTCGGCATCGTAAACAACCATCTCTGCGTGCGTTTTGAGATGTGCGACACTGTCTGCTATCATGCGGAGATTTTCTTCGGGCGTAGTGCGAAGAGCATATTGGACGTGCTGTTGCCATGACTTACCAAAAATGGTAATCACCGGGACGTTTGCCGCCACCAATTTCTGGATTTGCAGATCGTCTGCGGCGCGAACATCGGCACGGCACGTACTGCCGAACGCTGCCAATTTCGCCGTTTTCAGCGTGACCCGTTGCATCCGTGCGAAGAACTCTTCGTCTTTGGGGTTAGAACCGGGCCAGCCGCCTTCGATATAGTCCATTCCAAACTCGTCAAGCCGCCTTGCAATCCGAATCTTGTCCTCGACACTGTAGGAAATGCCTTCGCCCTGCGAGCCGTCGCGCAAGGTTGTATCGTAGATTTCGATGCGTTGAGTGTGCATTGCCGGTGTTTTCACGGAAGAACCCTTTCCAGAAGTAATAAGCGAGCCAATTTCAATGGCAAGAAAAATCCCCGCTCGATGTGAGGGGGATTTAGTATACCCTGTCTGTCCGCCGCCTGTATG
>CAZPZP010000544.1:0-3626 GCA_964591025.1 uncultured Chthonomonadaceae bacterium | reverse complement strand
AGCAACGAGACCTGCACGAAGAATTTATTCTGCTGGACTCTTGCAATTTGAGAAGGAAAGAGTCGTCAATGGAATCGTTGAGACTTGTTGCCACTCATTGAATGGAATTTAGATGCGCTTGCCCTGATAGAGTACTCGGTCAAAGAGAGATTCCCGGCGCGTTTGTTGTATACTGAATCGCGGAGTTCGAGGCAGCACGCCTGCATCAAATCGAGGTGTATGATTGGCTGACCCTCGATGCTGAGGAGAAGAAGGATACGACTGCTATGAATATCGTGATCTTGGGATGTGGGCGTGTCGGTTCGACGCTCGCCCGTATGATGTATAAAGACGGACACAACGTAACAATTGTGGATATGCAGAGCGAAGCGTTCCGGCGATTGGGAACGAAGTTCAAGGGCAACCGTATTGTCGGCAACGGGATTGACGAGGATGTGATGCGCCGCGCCGGTGTAGAAAATGCTCATGTGTTTGTGGCGGTCACGCAGGGCGATAACCGCAACATCATGGCGGCGCAGATCGCCCAGCACGTTTTTCATGTTCCCCGCGTCATCGCTCGCATTTACGACCCGATTCGGGCGGATCGTTATCGCAAACTCGGCATCACGACACTTTGCACGACAACAGTTGCCTCCGGCTTGCTGCGCGATTTCGTCAATACCGAAGAGTGGGGACTGGCAAAGGACTACTCTGCCGAATATATTCAACTCAATGTTTAGAACTCCTCACAAAACCAGTAGGAAGCGGGGGTGAAACCTTGCTCTGCTGCTGCAAAGTCCGCCTTCACGGACTCCAGAGGCAGTTTTGTGAGGAATTCTTAGTCGCTCGGAGACGCATCTATGTATATTATCATCGTAGGCGGCGGAAACGTCGGCTACTATCTGGCGAAGACGCTTGCTGCCGCCAAACACGAAGTGCTGTTATTGGAAAAAGACCGCGCTCGCTGTCGTACCATTGCCGAAGAACTCGGCGAAGTTGTCATGCAGGGTGATGGCTGTGAAGTCGCGCAACAGGTGGAAGCCGGTTTTGGTCGCGCCGATGCCGTTGTCGCCGTCACCGGAAGTGATGACGACAATCTTGTGGTGTGCCAAATGGCGAAAATGGAACATGATGTTCCTCGCACCATCAGCCGCGTCAATGATCCGCGCAACCAGAAGCTGTTCGAGAAACTCGGCATCAACGCGACGGTCAGTTCCACCAAAATCATCTACAATTTGCTGGAGCAGGAGGTCGGCGGCGGCGAAGTGATTCCGCTTGCCGCGCTCAAGCAGGGCAATATCGAGATCGTGGACATCGAAATCGGCAGCAAATCGCCCGTTCTCGGACGCGAAATCCTGACACTGGAACTGCCGCCGGATGCCCTCATTATCTCGGTCATTCGCGACGGACACGCTCATCTTCCGGCAGGAGCGCGGCAGTTTGTTCTCGGTGACAGCGTGATCGCCCTTGTCAACGCAGACCGGGAGCATATGCTCCGGGACATTTTCGCCGAAGGCTGATCTCCAGACTGGGTACTGAAAGTACCCGTCAGGAAAAACAAGCGTCTTTCAGACGCGCAATGCCTTGCAACTTTGAGTTGTGCGTCTGAAAGACGCTTATACTTTGATGCCGGGAGTTTTCAACTCCCGGACTTGCCCTAAAATTGATTCGCACCCTTTTTTTGGTGGGAAAGAAGGAAAATGCAAGGGCAATCTCGAACACTCTCCTTCTCTTAACCGTACTAACATTAAGAAAAGGTTAAGACTGAAGGAGTACAGAGCCAAATGGCGTCCAAAAGGCAAACCGAAAGTGCGAGCAAATTGTGCGAGTATGCGGCGGCGACGATTCGCGAGCGGATGGAGCGGATGCTGACGCACCTCGACGGCGTGCGCGAAGGCAAAGAGACCGAGCCGGTACATCAGATGCGCGTCTGGTCGCGGCGCACGCGGGCGGCTCTGGACGTATTTCGGGCGTGTTTTCCTGCCAAAGCGTTTGCGGTGATGGAGCGTGAAGTCAAGCGCGTTACGCGGGCATTGGGAACGGCACGCGATCTCGATGTGATGATTTTGGCGCAAGAAAAGCGGCTGTCCGACCTGCCCGAACATCAACGCGCCGGACTGGAAGCGTTCCTTGAAATGCTGCGCGGTGAGCGAACCAAAGCGCAGGAATCGCTGACCGCCGCCGCGAATCATCTGGAGCAAATGGAAATTTCCGCTCAATTCGACGCCCTGACATACAAAACCCGAAGCCCGAAGCAGATGCCGTTTTTGGCGATGGCGGGCTATACCATTGACTTGCGCCTCTATGAGATGCAGGCGTTCGTGCCGTATTTGGCGACTCCCGACCATGTGATCGAACTCCATGAGATGCGGATCGCCGCAAAACGGTTGCGCTATACCTTAGAGATTTTCGCCGCGCCGTATGCCGAGCAAACCGCCTTTGCCGAGAACTACTCCGCTGCGCTGGCACAGGTCAAGGCAGTTCAGGAAGCGTTGGGAAATCTGCACGATGCCGACGTGCTGGTTCCGCGCCTCGCCCGCTTTGCCGCGCACCAAATCACCACTGCCTATACCAAAGACGAGGACTCTGTTGGCGTCCATCGGGTTGATTTGGCGGGAACCGAGGGCTTAGTTGCCCTGTGCCGCACCATTGCCGCAGAACGTGATGCCGTCTATCATCAACTCGTCAAAGATTGGCGCAAAATCGAGCAAGACACCCTCTTCGAGACCCTGCGCCGCAATTTGCAGCAGACCATCGAACAGGCGGAAACGGCGAACCGCCAGAAGCCGAGTGAGAGCAAGACCGAACCACAACGACAAGAAGACGCCTCCGAAACGCCGATAGAAGATCGGCAGACGGCACTATTGCCATCGGAAGGCGCGAACGCACAGGGAAGTATTGAGGAGAGTGAACGTGAACAAAAAGGAGACGCAGTGCAAGCAGTTGAGCCCGTCGGAACCCGCCAACGGCGCACATCCCGCCGTACCACAAAGCCCGCCGCAAAAGATGGCGGAACTACCAAGTCTGGGACCGATACGGGTACGCGCCCTGAAAAAAGCCGGATTTAGCAGTCTCGCGGCACTCAAAGCGGCAGAGATTTCCGCGCTTGCGGCAGTGTCCGGCATGACGGAGATCAAAGCCCGCCAAATCCATGACTATCTCGCGCCGTTCGACTCTCTGCCTGAGAGCGAACCCGAAACGGCGACCAAACGTGCTGTCAATGGCAATGGCAATGGCACGCATCCGACTTCTATTGAAGTTTTGGACTTGCAGAAGGTTGCGGCGGAGTGCATGGGCTTGGCGATTGTTCTGCTTGCCAATCCGCCAAAAGACGGCTGGCGCGGGCGCGTCGAGCGCGAAACGGCTCTGTTTGCGGAACACGCGGTTCGTGCCGTCACGGAGGCGCATACCCTGCCGCCGCCGGATTGCCAACGCCTGACCGATTCGCTCAAACGATTGGAAGAGATTATCGCCCGTGCCGCGTATGAGAAAGAGATGGATCGCAAAGCGCAGTCTAAACTCGCCGATGATATAGATGCCGTCATTGAAGAACTCACCGCGTCGGCGGCATAATTCTCACAAACCCTTATTACACATTTTGCATAAATAGGTGCAATAATCTCCTGCGGATAGAGACCACGTACCCG
>CAZPZP010000543.1:0-3627 GCA_964591025.1 uncultured Chthonomonadaceae bacterium | reverse complement strand
GCTGTTTTTGAGTCGGGTACGTTCTTGTACCCGACTTACGCAAGAGGTCTAATACGATTCAGATTTAAATTGTTCTGCATCGAGATAAGAATGCCGCAGAGAACATTCGCAAGATTGGCAGACTTCGGTCTGCCAATACAATTGGCAGAGACACTGCCATCAAACGTCAACGTGAACCACGAGGTTGTGCGTAGTTTGAGAAACCCCTGCGTTTACGCAGGGGGAGTTGTCACCGCGAGTCCCTAACACCTCTAACCTCTGTGGGGAGTGTCATATCAGGTCCGTCCTGAGTGAAGTAGAGATTGTCGCCGCCTTCGTTGAGGAGGAGATGCGAGTCGAGGTCTATGAAGTCGAAGGCTCCAGTTCCGCACGCCAACGCCAAGGAGACAGCGATACTGCGGCGCGTTTCCAGCATACAGCCGAGCATGAGTTTTTTGCCGGTGACCCGTGCGATGGTGACAATATCGAGAACGCCCGCAATCCCGCTTTTGTTGATTTTGCAGTTGAAGCCCTGAACCGGAGTTTGGGCGAAGGCAAGGGCGTGTTGGGGCGTGCGGCAGGATTCATCGGCGAACACCGGAACAGGGCAGCGTTCTGCCACTCTTACCATTCCCTCGAAATCGTCTGCTGCGACAGGCTGCTCTAACAGTTCCAGTTCCACGCCCGCCTGTAAGAGACGATCCACGAATGCGAGTGCGCCCTCAGCCGTGAACGCTTGGTTGGCGTCAATGCGGAGATACGCTCCCGGAACCGCCTCGTGAACCGCCATGACACGCGCAAAATCGGCGTCCAAATCCACATCTCCCACTTTGATCTTAAAGACTTCAAACCCCATTTCCCTTGCCTGCGCCGCCAACTGTGCCGCGTTGGCGACAATCGGAATCGTCAGGTCGCTTTCTGCGCTCGGAACTGCACTGCCGCAGAGTTGATGAAATGTTGTGCCTGTGATCTGTGTGAAGGCGTCCAATATCGCCATTTCAACGCCGCAACGGGCAGAGGGCGCGTTCTTCGCAAAGAAAGAAATGTCAGAGAACGCTGAACGCCAGCGTGTCGGCTCCATTCCAATCAAATAGGGCATGAGTGCGGCGATGGTTTCTTGAACATTTGCGATGGTTTCGCCTGTGACATACTGGACAGGAACCGATTCACCTGTGGCGATTATGCCGTTATCGAGAGTGAGAATGATGCGAACACCGTGTGCCATACTTGTCGCGCCTTGAGAAGTGACAAACGGATTATGCAGAGGAGTGTCGAATGGCTCAGTGTGGACTAAAACGATTTGAGGAGCGAGTCTGCTCATAGTCTCTCCGGTTTTTGGAATGGCACTATCATACCACACACGGCGAAGGGTTGCCCCGTTGGGAACGCCTGCGAAATTCCGACAACCCTGAACAGTTACACGCCTGCCCGCCCTGTCCAACCTCGCGGCAAATCGCCGGGGCGATGGATGGGAGCCGTCATTGAGCCTGCTCCGCGCTATCAAGTGGTCTCCAAAGCGACGGCAAAGCCAAAAAAGAAGACCAAATTAGTCTAAACGCCAATCCATAGGACGCAGAGCAGAAAAGAAATTTCAGGCAAGAAGGAATCTTTAGATAAGAAACGGAACAACCTCGCAGTATCGTTTTCGGATATGGAGCAAGAATCATGGCGTCCCTCATTCTCCCCGTGAGGTATCAACAGGCTGCCTTTACGTTGATCGAGTTGCTTGTTGTTATCGCAATTATCGCAATTTTGGCGGCTCTGCTGTTTCCCGTCTTTGCCCAAGCCCGCGCCAAAGCCCGCGAAATCTCGTGCCTCTCGAATATGAAGCAAGCAGGAAACGCTTTTGCTATGTATATCCAAGATTATGATGGGCAGTATCCTTATGCCGTAGACCCTGCGGATCGGGACACGCCGCAAATTTGGGACAGGATACGGGATTTTCAAGCACTCATTCCCCAATTGCCGTGGCTCCATGAAACGCTGCAGCCGTATATAAAAAGCCGAGCCTTGTTCCATTGTCCCAGCGATACGGGTATCCTTATCGAGGATTTCACCGGATTCGTTCTCAACTCGCCGGGTTCGATGTTCAAGAGATATGGTACGAGTTATCTCTATCGTACCGAGTTTGCCGCTCGCCAAGTGAACGAGGCAGGCGTCACCTATCCCGCGGAAATCAATCTCTATATGGACGGCGGCGGGCTATGGCATGGAAGCGGCAAGGGCGATGCGGCGATTGGCGTGGAAGCGTGGAACCGCTCTAATCCCGACCTGCATTCGCGCCGGTTCAACACCCTGTTTGCGGATTATCATGTGAAAAAGCAGACCTTTACGCAAATTTGGGCAATGTGGGATATGCCTCTGTGATAGCAGAGCGAAAATCGGTGGAATCAAGATTACCGTCGCTCCCGGTCGCAAGATCAGGAGAGGGTTGCAGCAAACAAACAAACGCTAAAGCAAACGCACAACAGAGTAAGTAAGGAGAAAGCAAACAATGAATGAGATGGAAACACCCGTCAGTGCCGCCGTTGTCGGTATGGAAAACAAAGAAAACGGAGCCGATAAAAATGTGCCACTGCGCTCGGAAGAAGCATTCGAGATATATTGCCGTTCGGTACAGTCGCAGCTCGCAGAACACGCCCTCAAACGCAAGCACTTCCTCCAAAACGCCCACACTCGCTTAACGCAATTATTGCACGCTGCCCGCGCCGTCGAGGACACTACGCTCTATGAGGAGTTATGGCAGACTCGTGCCGCTGCCCGTGAGCTTCTCGCCGCGCTGCCGCAAAACGCCTCTGCACCCGATGTTCCCACCGTCCCGCTCGCCGTACTCCCTGCGCCGCTTTCTGTGCCGCCGCTCCCGCACTCTCCCACTTCCAATGGGCACTCGCCCTTTGCGGAACGATCTTTTACGCCTCAATCGGAGACAAATGAGAGTTCGCCTTATTCTCCCTCATCGTTCAACGATTACGGCGATTCTCTGCCCCGTGTGCCGCGCCGCCCGATGCGCCCCGCCGAAGATATTCAAGCCGACGCCAAAAATCTGCGCGAATTTCTCGCTGATTGGAATATCAAGTGGCCTCTCGTGACCGAAGCGGGAACACTGAACCCGTCGCACTGCTTGCGTCTGCGGGCAGTGGCGTGCCGTCAGCGTCGCTTGGAGGAAGAGGCGGGCGACAACGAACTCTCCGACATCGAAGAGCTATGCGAAGAGATCATCGCGCTGCTCGATGCAGCGGACGACCAAGAGTATACCGTCGCCTTCGATGAGGAGATCAGCCCGACCCCGACTGCCTATCAATGGGGCGAACTGGCAGAACGCTATGATGAGATGGCAAAAGCACAGGAGGCGTTCGATTGGTGGAACGAGAACTCGCATATCCTGCTGCTGACCGAAATTCAGCCTGTCGCGGAGTCAGTTGCCGCCGTTCAGCAGCGGTTCAATCGCTTGCTGTTCCGCATCGGGGCGCGTGATCCCTTCCAGCAGTCTCTGTTTGATAATCTGCGGACATGGGCAAAAGAGGCGCAGTGCTATCTGCACAGTCTACGCCCGAAAGTCCCGATTGCGGAACTCATCGAACGCGCTTCCTCGCTCGATACCGTCTACGATAGGGCACGCGAAGCCCTCGCCGCCAAACAAACTCAGGA
>CAZPZP010000542.1:0-3630 GCA_964591025.1 uncultured Chthonomonadaceae bacterium | reverse complement strand
TACTGCGACGATCTCTTTTTCGCGGGGCGTATCGAAAGTGTTCTCAGGCATTTGGGATATGCGCCGCAGACCGTGATGAGTCTGCAAGCCGCCGAGAACGCTCTCAAAACGCTTCAACCCGCCCTTGTCATTGTTCGGTTCGACAAGGAAAAGCCGGAACCGTTTTTGCTGGCAGAAGCGATCAAACGTCTGCCCGACGCGCCGCCTGTTCTCGGATTTATGCCGCACGTTCTTATTCCCGAAACCCGCGCCCGCGCCAAAGCATCGGGTTGTGATCTGCTGGTTCCGAACTCGTCCATTGTGCAGAAGCTGCCGCAAATTGTCGCACGCCTTTTGCCTGATGATGGAAAGCCCGCCGATATTGCCGCCGCGTCCGAGTTTGAGAACGAAGAATAACGGGTACAAAAACGTACCCATCTAAAAAACAGGCGTCCTATGGACGCACAACTCCTCTCAGTCAAGGAGTGTGCGTCTGAAAGACGCTTGATTTTTGTTGACGGGGGTTTTCAACCTCCGGCTTATTTCGCGACGAATGGCGGACGATAGACACGGATCGCTTCGAGGGGCGTTTGCGTGCTGCCAATGATCTCCAGCGTATGTTTGCCGTTCGACAAGCCCTGCGCGACAGTGACGACGTTCTCAACTGTTAGGTCTTTGCTTGATTCGGGCGCAAACGTATCGCGGAAATGCGGCACGACGCTCCACCTCACGACCAATTTTTCAGGAACAGGCTTAATACCGGGCAGAGCGAGCGAGTATTCGACATTCCAGTCTTCGGGATCAATCAGGATACGCCCCGACTTTGAGACAAACGGCTGGTCGGAACGCCCCGAACCGTCCTCGCCCGTTTTGGAACCCCGCACCGTGAAGTTGAACAACTTTTCGCTTCCTGCCTCTTTGGTCACGTCCATCGTCCACTCTTCCAAAATCAACGGCTTTTGCGAACCGATTTTGAGAATGACCGCCCACTTTCCTCCCGGCGTGGACAAGGCATGGGTGAAACCATACAGTTCAGGAATTTCGGACGGTTTTTTGCCGTCAATGCGGATTTCGGCGGGTTGCGTTATTGCGCCGTTCGCGATCAAATCCACGCGATTGCCCTCGAATGTCAGCGAGATTTTGCCGTCTTTCCATTTTAGGTCTTTGCCAGCCGTATAAGTTTTTACTGTGTCACAGTTCATGGGATCGATTTTCGTATCTGAGCGTTCCGCCAGAGCCGCGTTCGCAAATTCCGCCATCACGAAATTGCCCCAATCGTTCGGGTGAACCGCGTCGGACAGCAATTTCGGAGCGGAAACATGGGTATCTTTGAGATACTGTTTCCACAAATTGCGCTGATCTTCTAAGCCTGTCCCGTAGGTTTTTGCAACCGTTGGCAGGTGCAGATAATTCATAAAGGAGTTCCAGATTTTGCCATCGGGACGCAGTTTCGCCGGGTCGGTCTCTTCATTTAAATCGGCGTCCTGCGTAACATGATCGGTTTGGATCAGGATTTCTGCCGTCGTGCGGTTCCGTGTTCTGCGGATAATCTCTTCATAAGAATTGTGTGCGCCGTAGACGTGAAAGATCATCAAGTCGGGATAAAAGGGATAGAGATCGGTTTCGGCAGTTTTGACCAGCAACTGTGACGAGAAGCCGCCGAGAGCGCGGTTTTCGATATAAAGGTTGGCATGAGGATAGCGGCGTTTGAGGTCGGCGGCGACGGTTTGCCACCATTTGCCTTCGGTAATGCTCTGTCCATAAAAGAGAATTTTGACGGTGTTGCGCTTCTGCGGTGTACTCGTTTTGAGGAGCGTCATGGTGCGCTGAATGTTCTTGCCGAGTGTCGCCGGATCGCCCAAATGTTTCGGTTTGGGGTAGTTTGTTTCCTGCGTGTGTCCCGCTACTGTCATTGCTCCAAGCGCGGCAAGTATCAAAGTTTGTGCGCCATATCGAACCGATTTCACAGTGTTGTCTCCTCAAAAGTTTCGCCGACTGCCAAGCGTGCGCCCCGCGCCCAATCCGATGCTGCCATACGTTTGCCGCTGTCCGGCTGAACTTCCGTGACGAGTGCGACTGTGCCAGAACCGCACGCGACCAAAACGCCGTCCGTACGAACTGCCAAAACTGTTCCCGCAATCGCTTCCGAAAGCGTATCGTGCGTTGGAATGGCACGCCAGATTTTGAGACGTTTGCCTTTGCATATTGCGAACACACCCGGCTTCGGACTCAATCCACGTATTCGACAATCGATCTGCCCGGCGGTTTCATTCCATCTCAAAATCGAATCTTCGGGCGTAATCATCGCGGCATAAGTGGCAAGCAAAGCGTCTTGGGAAATACGCGGGAGTGTTCCATTCGCCAAGCCGGTCAGTGTGTCTAATAAGAGTTTCGCGCCCAACTCCGCCAATTTCTCAAACAGCGTTCCTGCCGTATCGTCTGATGCAATCGGAAACGCTTCGGCAAGCAGCATATCGCCGGTATCGAGTGTTGCGTCCATCCACATCGTTGTGACGCCGATTTCCGAGTCGCCCGCCATAATCGCCCGCTGAATCGGAGCCGCACCGCGCCATCGCGGAAGCAGCGAACCATGCACATTAATCGGCGCAAGGGTCGGCAAATCGAGTAACGCCTGTGGAATGATCTGCCCGAACGCCGCGACTGCGATCACGTCCGGCGACAACGCCCGCATTGACTCGATGAACTTCTCCGAACGCACACGCTTCGGCTGGAAGACTGGCAGACTCAACCGTTCCGCCGCCTTTTTCACGGGAGACGACGCCAACTGCATTCCGCGCCCCGACGGCTTATCGGGCTGAGTCACAACGGCGACAATCTCATGCTCTGACGTATGGAGTGCCAAGAGTGAAGGGACAGCGAAATCCGCCGTCCCCATAAATATCACACGCAATTTCGGGCTAATTTCCGGCATCGGGCGTCACACTCCTTCGCGCTCGTCGTCCTCATCGCCCCAAACCCATTCCAGAGTCTCTGGGTCGGCGCGATCAATAAACAACACCCCGTCAAGGTGATCGATCTCATGCTGAATGACTCGCGCCTCCAACCCCGTTACCTTCTTAACGATGATCTTGTTTCTTGCGTCGTAGCCCTTGACTTTGATCTCCATCGCCCGCTTGACCTGCCCCTGCAAGCCGGGAATGGACAGACAGCCTTCATGTGGTTCGAGTTGTTCGCCGCGCATCGAAACGATCTGCGGATTGATCAGAACCCGAAACCCTTCGCCCGCATCATAGACAATTACCCGCTCCGAGACACCGACTTGCGGCGCAGCAAGCCCCAATCCGCTGGCATCACGCATGACGCGCTCCATACGCTTGATTAAGTCCTGCGTCTCCTTTGTGATGCGCTTGACAGGCTGCGCCGTCTGCCGCAAAACGAGCGTGCCATATTTCACGATTTCCTTATGAGCAGTCCACGCCTCTTGCAGTTCGGGCGGAACGTCGAGTTTGGGGTCGTTGTGTTGTGTCGCCATCAGACTGGTCTTCCTCAATTCCCTTTCACAGTATCACTCAGCGACCTCTATTATACACTATGGGGCGTTAGGTCATTGGGTAATGGAGTTGTCACGCAATCCAAATAGACCTCTTGTAAGAGTACAGCGAAATGAATTTCTCGTGCAGGTCTCGTTCC
>CAZPZP010000541.1:0-3639 GCA_964591025.1 uncultured Chthonomonadaceae bacterium | reverse complement strand
AATGCCCGCACAAGAGGCAAATTCATAGCAACGAGATTTGGACAGCAACAATTCATTTCGCTGGACTTTTTCAAGAGGTCTGGTGATAAAAAACAACCTCTTGAAAGTGTCTAATTTACTAGATACTTTCAGGAGGTTGTTTTTTACAACGTGAAGTCGTTCTTAACTCTACGTTCTGTCCTAAGCCAAGATAATTTCGTTAGGGAGTTGTCAGCGTTACTGATCGGGTCGATTCGAGACGCCCGTTGTTATCCAGTGATGCTGTAATTGTCACGTAAATCGAACCAGTCGAAGGATTCTCACAAGCAATGGTAACTACTTCCTCTTGACCAGATATAAGTATTCCGTTCTTGTTCTCGTTGATTTTTGTACCATGTGATGCGATTTTGTAGCCCATCACCATTTGACTCGTGAGATAGCCTTGTGGAACAATAATATGCACGTATGCTGTGCCGTTGCTGTCGGGACGCCATTCTGCACGAACAGAAGCCGAATCAGCGGCACGCGAGATGGCTTTGGAACGCGCCCAATTAGGATTATTAAAAATCGCTTTGAATGGGTTGATTCCCGCCATTTGACTGCCGACGCCGCCAATAACTAGCAAAGCAAGCACTGCCGCTAAGCCACGCGCAAAAGAACGCGGTTGGAGTAAAGTGCGCCAATTCCAACCAGAGTGTTTTTGCTGAATCGCTTCATTTGCCATTTCCATATCAAGGCGGTTCATTAAATTATCGTGAAACCAAGCCGGAAGTTCTGCCGAGGGCATTTCATCGAGCGTTGCCATGGCGCGGCTCAAGGCTTCGACCTCTGCGGCGGCTTCCGGCAGGGCTTTTAGGTGATTCTCAACGCTCAGTTGCAAAGCGGCGTCAAGGTCGCCCGTAATATAATCGGAGTAATAATTTTCTATCGAGTCACGCTGCATTTCTTTATCCTACACAGGCACGGATGCCCTCTGAAAACAGTTGTCCTTTCCTTCGACGACATCAGTTTCCAAAGAGTTCCTTGAGCGGTTCCAATTTTTCACGCAAAACCAACCTTGCTCGGTTCAGCCGTGATTTGACCGTTCCAATAGGCAAACTCATGACTTCGGCGATCTCCTCATAGGCGAGTCCCTCTTTATGATAGAGGACGATCATCGCCCGCTGATAATCCGGCAATTCCCCAATTGCCTTTTGTAGCAATTCGCCTCGCTCGACACTTTCCATCACCATGGCAGGACCCGGATTTGGGTCTTCAACTTGCCGCGCCACACTATTTTCTTCCAGTTCGATATACTCTTCGAGCGACAAATGCTGCTTATTGCGCTGGCGTTTACGCCTATCCAAATAGACGTTAGTGACGATACGATACAGCCACGTCGAAAAATTCGCGTCGCCGCGAAACAGTTTGATCGCCTGATAGACGCGCAAAAAAGCGTCTACGCTGATGTCGTTCGCCTCATCATAATTGCCACTAAGACGATACGATAGGTTATAGACACGCTTTTCATATTGCTTGAATAGAATATCGAAGGCGTCGCGCTCACCCTTCTGGCAGCGTTGAATTAGCAGACGTTCTTGCTCCAAATCGACGGATGCCCTCACCGTGTCACCGCCTCACGCAACGCCTTATGCTCCTCATCTGAGAGATGGTGGCTCGCTTTGCCGTCGCGAATGGCTTTGGCATAGACACGCATATCCATACGGTTATAGACTCCTGTCAGCACGATACCATCACCTTTCGCATCCAAAAGCGAGACGGAAAAACTCTGCTCGCCACCGACATCCTCGAAGGCGTCATAGCGGGTCAAGCCGACGCGCTGAATGCAGTGCGGAAGCTGGGCTTGAAGCACTCCGACAGATTGCTCGACTGCTTCAATGCGTCGCGTCGTCTGCCCAACGGTCGTGATGTGAGAATTGAGTGATGCTTCCAAACTGCTTCCATCCCCGCCTTGCAGCAGAGAGGACAGACGCCGATTGACTTGACCGAGGCGGACAGCAAAGACAAGCCATCCGATCAGCAGCAGAGCAAGCAAAGACGCAAGAGTAACGAGGGTCAAGGGCAGATTATTGCCCTGATTGAGAAAAATACGCAATGAGTCCAACGCGAAAACAACCTCAAAACCCGCGCCCGCTATCTACTATAGGAAGCGCATTGGGTATAATCTGGCATACGTAAAATTCTGTTATATGCCGCAAAAAGGAAATTCCTGCAAATGTCACGCCAAACGCGCCGCCAGAGTATTTTTGTCGGCGTGTTCCTGTTTATCGTTATTGTGTTCGTTCTGACGTTCCGCCTCGGTGCGGTGCGCGGCGTCTCCATGTCCCCGACGTATGAGGATGGTCAGGCGGTCTTGGTGCTACGTCGCACTGTATTCCGTCCCGCTTTGCAGCGCGGCGATGTCGTTTTGGTACAGCACGGGCGCGATGTGCTGATCAAGCGAATTTATCGTCTGCCGGGTGAGGAGATTGACGGGCGGGTTTCCATTCTCCTCAAATTCTCCGACACGTATGATCTGAGCGATTATTACGAGCAGGTTCAGAGCAAAAACAAGGGGGAAACGCGCCTCGTGGTTCCCAAAGGTTACGTTGTCGTTCTTGGCGATAACGCTCGCGCTTCGGAGGATAGTCGAATGTTCGGACCGGTTCCCATTCGCGATATTCTCGGCACAGTCGTCAATGCCCCTGCCCCGCCAATCACTGATGCACCAGTACTCTCTGTACCGGAACGCCCGCGTCTTACAATTCCAAACAATATGCCGCAACCGCCGAAACGTCCAAATTCCGGTTAAAGTTGTTTATTGTAGCACGTTCGCCGAATTCCGAAGATCACTTATGCTTGGAACCACTACAAATTCCTTTCCAACTGTCTCATGGGGCGCAACGCAAGCCACCTTTTTGCCCGTTGGCGTTTCTGTTCAGGCGGACGTTCCGATTACTGCGGCAATGGTATTTGCGATGCAGGGCGCGGGTTTTGTCGTAGCGGATATTCGAGGGCGTGGTTGGTGTATTCCGGGCGGGCATCTCGAAGCGGACGAAACACCGGAGCAGACGGTTCGGCGCGAAACCTATGAGGAGATCGGTGCGACACTCGGCGATCTGACTCTGCTCGGCTCCTACGTTCTCGATACTCCTTCGATGGGCGACAAACGGCTTGTACCGACCTATCGCGCCGAAGTACTTGCGCTCCACGACTTGCCTGCAATCTCCGAGTCGCAGGGCGTCCGCGTGATGGTATTCGAGGAGCTGCCAACTGCCTACTTCCTCTGGGACGAGTTGATCGAAGCGGTTTTTTGTTTCGCCATTACATACTCTCCTCAAACAAGGGCATAAGAAGGCAACTGTTCTTGTGAGTGTATCTGTCTCCAGCGTTTCGGCTTTCCAGATTTTAAGTTTCGAGTAGTTGACAACGATTTCCGCGGAACAGGCAGAGATCGGCAATGTCTTTGCCTGTTCGGTGCTTTCCATATCGAAAACTTTGATACGGCGCAAATGGGCTTGCAAGTCTTTGCTTGGCTCATCCTGACCGTTTCATTCAGACAGATGTCTGTTTATTGGCTTGTCCAGACCTTCAGTGACTTTTCACGACAAGACGGTTTCACCGCTTTATGCGGTGCTACTGGTGCCGACAGCAGACGAAAAATTTGAGGCGATGAGATAG
>CAZPZP010000540.1:0-3647 GCA_964591025.1 uncultured Chthonomonadaceae bacterium | reverse complement strand
GCTTTCCTGTCAAATTCGTAAAACTTCTCTCTTCTCAATCGCCGGAACTGTGGTATAATGCGTAGGTTTTGTTTGGGACAGATGGAGAACATTGAATCATAAGCCTAACGATTACATTGAATACATCTTTTGCTCAAATGCTCCGCGATAAAGCCGCCCGCGAGGGTCAGGACGAATCCGATGTCGCCGCTTCTCTGATTCAAAATGCGTTGGAGCGAGAAGCAAATGACCGCGCTGAGGCTATTCTGAGCATCAATAAAAGTAGGGATGACTTCGCAGCAGGACGTTTCGAGACGCTGGAACAGTTCGCCTCTGAGAAGCGAGCAAAATATGGTTTGGCAGCCGAACAATGAGTTGTGATACCTCCGACGACGAATAATTTTTCAGTTCGCGAAGGAATCTGCTTCGCGATGCAGAATACTCCCGTTACCTTTGCAAAAAAAGCAAAAAGGAGCGGGAGACTCCTTGATAACCGAATAGCGTAGATGCAAAGAAATCACTCTGCCTTCGCCGCCGCCTACGACTCTTTGATGAGCAGCGACGACGAACCCAGAGCGGACGGACGAGATGAGAGTTTGACACCTTCACATCACGAAAATCCGCCACGGCGAGACACTTCCGCAAGACTCTCACGGTTTGACGAAGAGGGCAGGACGGAATGCCGCCGCGAGCGTGCGAGGAGAGTAGACTTATGAAAAGTTACGGAATCACAGCACTCCGCAATGTCGGTCTGTTCGGGCATCAGGGCGCGGGCAAAACGTCGCTTGCCGAAGCATTGCTTTATACGTCGGGTGCAACCGAACGCCTGGGGCGCGTAGATGACGGCTCCGCCGTGTGCGACTTCGACAGTGAAGAACAGCGGCGGCGCATCAGCATCAATTTGGGTTTGGCTCCGTGCGAGTGGGACAATACCAAGATCAATATTGTGGACGTTCCCGGCTATCTTGATTTTGTCGGCGAGGCGCAGAGTGCCATGAATGTGGTCGAATCGGCGATTCTGGTGACGCCCGCGCAGGGTGAGCCGGAAGTCGGGTTCGACATTGCTTGGGAGATGGCAACGGAAATCAATCTGCCGCGTGCCATTTTCATCAACAAGATGGATCGCGAGAACGCCGATTTTCAAGTCGTCTTGCAGATGCTTCGCTCCAAATATGGGAGCATTATCGCGCCGTTTCAACTGCCCGTCGGTGCCGCCGATAGTTTCCAAGGGGTGATCGATCTGGTCGAGATGCGGGCATTCATCGGAAGCGGCAAAGTGGTGGAGTGTCAGGAGATACCCGCCGAGTGTTTGGAAGAGGCGAATCGTTATCGCGCCCTGCTGGTCGAGTCGGCGGCAGAAGGCGATGACGAACTTTTAGAAAAGTTTTTGAGCGGCGAAGAATTGACTCATGACGAGATGGTACGCGGACTGCACGAAGGCATTGACGCGGGCAAAGTGGTTCCGGTCTTATGCGGCTCCGCTCTCCAAGATATTGGCATGACGGATTTGCTGGACATCATCGTTCACGAATTTCCCAATCCTACCGAAATCGGAACTATTCACGGCGTCCACCCGCAAACCCAAGCGGAAGAGAAGCGCGATGCGACGGATACCGAGCCGCTCTCCACCTTGGTTTTCAAGACCATTGCCGATCCGTTTTTGGGGAATTTGAGTTATTTTCGTGTGCTGTCCGGTGTGCTGAAAACCGGCTCCAATGTGCTGAATGCGACTACCGGCAAAGAAGAACGCATCGGTCAGATTTATTTTGCGCGAGGCAAGCAGCAGGAAGCCGCGACAGAGATTCATGCGGGCGACATTGGTGTAACAGCGAAATTGGCGGAGACGCATACGGGCGATACCCTTTGCGACTCAAGCAAGCCGATCATTCTCGATCATCCCGCATTTCCCGCGCCCGTATTGGAGCAGGCGATTGTCGCGAAGTCGAAAGTGGACGAGGACAAAATGGGTCCGGCACTGCACCGCGTTGCCCTTGCCGATCCCGCATTCCGCACGTATCGCGACCCGGAAACGGCGCAGACACTGATCGCAGGTTCAGGGGAAACCCATCTCGCTATTGTCATCGAACGATTGAAGAAGTTCGGGGCGAATGTGGAGATTGTTGACCGCAAGGTTCCGTATCGCGAAACGATCTCGATCAAAGCCGAAGGACAGGGACGCCATAAAAAGCAGACGGGCGGACGCGGACAGTTCGGCGACTGCCATATTCGCCTTGAACCCAATCGCGGCGGCGGCTTCGTTTACGAGGATAAAATTGTCGGCGGCTCCATCCCGCGCCAGTATATTCCTGCCGTTGAAAAGGGCGTCCGTCAAGCAATGGATCACGGCATTTTGGCGGGCTATCCCGTTGTTGATATTCGATGCGCGTGCTATGACGGCTCCTATCACGATGTCGATTCGTCGGAAGCGGCATTCATTATGGCGGGAATCGCAGCATTCAACACGGTGGCGCAAAAAGCGAATCCGGTGTTGATGGAGCCGATCCTAACCGCCACAGTGACAACGCCGGACAGTCAGCTTGGCGATGTTATGAGCGATCTGTCCAACCGACGCGGACGTATTCTTGGTACGGAAAACACGGGTAAAAACCGTGTGACGCTGAAAGCGAACGTGCCGCATTCCGAAATGGTGCGCTATGCGATAGACCTGCGTTCGATTACGCACGGGCGCGGCACCTTTTCGGTTGAGCCTTCCCACTACGAGGAAGTTCCGTCACACTTGATGACGGAGATTGTCGCGAACCACAAGAAGGAGCGCGAGGCGGGCGAACATTAAAACTTGCCTGTACCATTATTCTTGGCAGGGTGGGTAATGGGGTTGGTGGGTCGTTAGGTTATTGGGCAATTCGATAGTCGTGTGCGTGCGTCAGGTTTTGAGTGCGAAGCACGGCACGGCGGAACGCCCCAAGCAGAGGAATTTATTCCGCTGGTCTTGATGGGGCGAAAACCGCATTCCCAATAACCCAACGACCTAACGCCCCAATCACCTACCCTCGACAGGGGCAAAATTGTCCCGATATATCCACGATGGAGGTTTGGATTTGGCAAAACAAGCATTGATTGAGAAGCAAAAGCGCAAACCCAAGTTTGCGGTTCAAGGCTATACTCGCTGCCGCGTGTGTGGTCGCTCGCGTGGCGTGTTCCGTAAGTTCGGCATCTGCCGTATCTGCTTCCGCGAAAAGGCGCATGAGGGCTTGATCCCCGGCGTTCGCAAGGCGAGTTGGTAGAGAAAGGACGAAAAATTTATGGCATACACCACCGATCCCATCGCCGACCTGTTGACCCGTATTCGCAACGCGAACCGCGCCAACCACGATTCTTTGGAGCTTTCCTCCTCAAAGATCAAGGTCGAAATTGTCAAGATTCTGCACAAAGAGGGCTATATCAAGTCCTATGACGTGGTTAAGCAGATTCCGCAGGACAAAATCAAGATTACCCTGAAATATGGCACTGGCAGCCGACGCGAGAAAGTCATCACCGACCTCAAGCGCGTCAGCAAGCCCGGTCTGCGCCGCTATGTCGGCAAAGAAGAAATCCCGCGTGTTTTGCGCGGACTCGGTATCGCCATTCTGTCCACCTCGCACGGCGTAATGACCGACCGCGAAGCCCGCAAGCGCGGCGTCGGCGGCGAACTACTCTGCGTCGTATTC
>CAZPZP010000539.1:0-3655 GCA_964591025.1 uncultured Chthonomonadaceae bacterium | reverse complement strand
TTAGTGAATGGTGTTTATTGTACCTCACGAGACAGAAATTTCCTGCTCGAAAATGCGGTTTGCCAAAGCGGGCGATAGCAGAGTATAATGACAACTCAGCGCGGTACTGAAGGTGAGAACAATGGCTCTGACGATCACACTCCAACCGGAATACGAGGCACAGTTTCGCGTCGAAGCCCAACGTGCCGGAATTCCTCTCGAACAATGGATTGCTCAACGCACCCTTGAAACCGAATTGCTTTGGAGAATTCGCCTCGCCACTCCTGAAACCGAAACCCGCACGCTCCACCGTCTCCTGAGAAAGCAAAAAACCAAGCCGCTGACTGATGAAGAACAGCAGAAGTTGCAACAAATCATTGACGAGCGGGAACTGCGCGGCGCACAACGCCTTGAAGATTTGATTCAACTGGCACGATTGCGCGGCATATCGGTTTCCGTTCTGATGGATCAGATGGGTATTCGCCCAATTCTCGCCCCTTAAACTCTCATGCCGACACGCCACAGAATCCCTCTTCGCTTGAGACGGCAGGTCATCGCACGCGCCAACCAACGCTTTGAATACTGCAAAGCTCCCGAAAGTTTTTCACTCGATACCTTTGCCGTTGACCATATTCAGCCTGTTTCCCATGACGGCGACAATGCCCTCGACAATCTCGCTTTTGCGTGCAATAACTGTAATAATAGAAAATTCGATGCGACAACTGCCATAGACCCAGAGGCAAGACAGCGCGTTCCGCTTTATCATCCGCGACTTCATCTATGGAGCGAGCATTTTGCTTGGAGCGAAGATGCGCTGATGATTCTCCCTCTCACAGCGACGGGCAGGGCGACAATGGCGCGGCTTCAACTCAATCGTTTGGGTGCAATCAATGTCCGGCGTGGACTGATTGCTCTCGGCGAAGAGCATCCGCCATTGGGATAACAGAATGCGGTTTGCTAAAGAGTCTGTAATCGGAGTATAATGACAACCAAGCGCGGCGGGGCAGTGTCCCTGCCGTTTGATTCTGTTTGTGGCAGGAGCGTGCGCGAACCATGGCACTCACAAAACAAGTCCAAAACAAACTCACCGAGATCGAGACGCGCTATGAGGCGATCCTCGCGCAGATCAACGATCCCGAATTCAGCAGCGATTATCAGAACTATATGCAGGCAGCGAAGGGCAAAAACGAGATAGAACCCGTTGTCACCGCCTACCGTAACTATCGGCGCGTCCTCGACGATATACCAGTCGCCGAAGAGATGGATATGACAGAAGAACTCGAACTGCTCAAGCACCAGCGCGAGGAGTTCGAGCAGGCTCTGCGAATGCTCCTGCTGCCCAAAGACCCCAACGATGATCGCAACGTGATCATAGAAATCAGGGCGGCGGCGGGCGGCGAAGAAGCGAAATTGTTCGCGGGAGAACTGTATCGTCTCTATTCCCGCTACGCCGAGCGCAAAAAATGGGGCGTGGAACTGATTGATATTCAGCAGACTGGTATCGGTGGCGTGCAGGAAGTCACCTTCGAGATCAAAGGGCAGGGGGCATACAGCCAACTGAAATTCGAGGGCGGCGTCCATCGGGTACAGCGCGTTCCAGTCACGGAATCGAGTGGACGAATCCAAACATCCACTGTGACTGTCGCCGTCATGCCGGAAGCCGAAGAAGTAGACATTCACATTGACGAAAAAGACGTGGAAATGGATATTTATCACGCTTCAAGTGCGGGCGGTCAGAACGTGCAAAAGGTCGCAACCGCCATTCGTTTGGTGCATAAGCCCACAGGTTTGATCGTGACGTGCCAAGATGAGCGCAGTCAACTCCAAAACAAAATCAAGGCATACACGGTTCTTCGCACGCGCCTTTATGAACTCAAACTCAAACAATCGCAAGACGAACAAGCCGGAAATCGCCGTTCACAAGTCGGAACAGGCGAACGCGCCGAAAAGATTCGCACCTACAATTTCCCTGATGGGCGCGTCTCCGATCACCGCGTCGGCGTCACGCTCTACAATGTTCCGGGCATCATGGACGGCGATATTCAGCAGTTCATTGACGCCCTGATTATCTTGGATCAAACGCAGAAAATGCACGACAGCTCCGATGCATAAATGGAACCACAGGGAACACGGGGAACACAGGGAAATACAAAGACATGATCCACGAAAACAGAAACGAAAAGGTCACGAAAAATGCACTGATTCAGAAATCTGTTATTGCATTGTTCCCCGTGTTCCCTGTGGTTATTTTTGTTTTTCTCCGTGTCCGCCGTGGTTTTGATAGGATGCGCGGGTGTTAGAAGAGGCGATACGGCGATTGACGGCGGCGGGGATCGACTTTGCTCGTATGGAGGCGCAGTTACTTCTTGCCCAAGTCATGCACATCAATCGCGCCGCCGTTATCGCTGGAATCTTTCCTGAACCGACCCTTGAACAACGTGCCGAATTTGAGCGATTGGTTGCCGAGCGGGAGAAGCGGATTCCGTTGGCGTATTTGCGCGGCACACAGGATTTTTATGGCTTGACGTTTCGGGTGTCGCCCGCCGTTCTGATTCCGCGTCCCGAAACGGAACTGCTGGTGGAATTTGCGCTGTCCGTTTTGTCAATCCATGACGCGCCGATAATTGCCGATGTCGGAACGGGAAGCGGTTGTATTCCCATTGCGCTATTGGCAAACTGTCCAGCGGCACGTGGCGTGGCGTTCGATATTTCGCCGAATGCGTTGGCAATCGCTTCTGAAAATGCCCGTGCGAATGGAGTTGCGGCGCGTCTGAGGTTTGTGCAGGGCGATTTGCTGACAGGCGCGGGATATGGGTTCGATGTGGTTATCTCGAATCCGCCGTATATTTCCTCGAATGAGATTGCGACGTTGCAGCCGGAAGTCCGCGACTATGAGCCGCGCCTTGCGTTAGATGGCGGCGGCGATGGTTTGACCGCATTCCGCCGTATCATTACTGATGCCAAGCGCGTCCTGAAACCCAATGGCTGGCTGGCGATGGAAGCGGCGCAGGGGCAAACCGCAACGGTGGCGCAGCTTTTGCAGGAGGCGGGATATAGCAACGTCGAAACGCGCCCTGATCTCGCTGGAATTGAGCGTATCGCCATAGGAAGACTCCCCTGAATTTATGAGCCTCATTGTCTGCCAAAATCTGACCAAAGTGTTCGGGGAACTTGTCGCGGTGGACACTCTCAATTTGAGTGTCGCGGGCGGCGAACTGTTCGGGTTTTTAGGACCGAACGGCGCGGGCAAAACCACCAGCATCAAAATGATGACCGGCTTGCTGAAACCGACTTCGGGAACGGCGCACCTCGGCGGCTTCGATATTCAGCAGCAGCCACTTGAAGCGCGGCGCGTGTTCGGCTATATCCCCGACAACCCTTTCCTCTATGAAAAACTCACGGGGCGCGAATACTTGCAGTTTATGGCGGATTTATACGAGGTTCCCAAAGCGGGGCGTGCCGAACGCATCACCGATCTGTTGGCGTTGTTCGAGTTGCAGGACAAGGGCAGTGAACTGATTCAGGGCTATTCGCGGGGAATGCGGCAGAAGATCGCGATGGCGGGCGCGTTGATCCATAACCCCAAAGTCATGCTGCTCGATGAGCCGACCGTCGGACTCGACCCCAAAGGCGCACGCACCCTGCGCGACATTCTCAAAGAGTTGTGTCGGCGCGG
>CAZPZP010000538.1:0-3656 GCA_964591025.1 uncultured Chthonomonadaceae bacterium | reverse complement strand
TTGAGCCATAAACTGCCTTTCGGTTAGATTTGCAAGCCCATTGTTTGGCGGTCAGTACGAGTGAGAGTCAGGGTATTGCCCTCTGCCGCGAGTTCTGCAATCCGTTTGCGTCCCTTTGTGCTGTCCGTATAGGCGCGGTCACACGATTGGCAGAACGAGCAGACTTCGGTGTGGCAGTCGGGCGTGAATTTCGCCACTCGCGCCTTTTTGTCCTCGTTCCGCAGAAACGCTTTGGTCACGCCGCAGTCAATGTGATCCCACGGCAGCGGCTCATCATACGCTCGGAACCGATTGGCAAAGTAGCGCGTGTCGATTCCTGCATCCGCGAACGCCTGCATCCAAACATCGAAGTGCATATACTCATCCCACGACGTGAACGATTCGCCGCGCTTCCAAGCCAGTTCGATTCCGGCTGCCATTCGGCGATCTCCGAGTGTGACAATCGCTTCGAGCGTTACCCCGCGTGAATCGTTGGGGCGGTAGGCGATGGCGCGATCCCGCAGCGACTTTTTGAGCAGTTGCTGTTTGCGGTTGATCTCTTCCGTCGTGTCCTGCGCGTGCCACTGAAACGGCGTGAAGGGTTTTGGCACAAACGCAGAAACGCCAATCGTGATCGTCGGATTTTTGACGTTGTGCTTGCGGGCGATTTGAGCGCATTTCGCCGCCAGTTCGCCAATCGCGATCACGTCTTCATCGGTCTCCGTCGGCAGTGAGATCATAAAGTAAAGTTTGATTTTCTGCCAGCCGTTCGCAAACGCCGTCTCGCACGCTTGGAAAAGATTCTCTTCGGTGACACCCTTGTTCGTCACGTCGCGCATTCTCTGCGATCCCGCTTCCGGTGCGAACGTCAAGCCCGTTTTACGAACTTTGTTGATCTCCTGCACCAGCTGCACGCAGTCTTTGTCGGCACGAAGCGAGGGAAGCGACACGCCGATTTTGTCCGCTGCATACTTGTCAATCAAGCCCGTCACTACCTCGCCGACTTTGGTATAATCGGCAGTCGAGAGGCTTACAAGGCTGATGTCCTCATGCCCCGTATTTTTTACCAACTCTTCGGCAAGCTGCATCAGGCGGGCGGGCGTCTTTTCGCGGACGGGGCGCGTAATCATTCCGGCTTGGCAGAACCGACAGCCACGAGTGCAGCCGCGCATCACTTCCAGCGAGATACGATCATGGACAACTTCGATAAACGGAATGATCGGCTTGGTCGGATAGTCCAAATTCTCCACATCCCAAACCACGCGCCGCGCAATTTTCGCCGGAACGTCGTCGCGCAATCGCACCGTTTTGAGCATCCGTACCATTGTCTCATTACGGGTTTGTGCCTCTTCGAGCGTGATTCCTGCCGCTTCGAGACGTGCCAATCGCTCGGCTTCCGTCTCATAGACTGGCGCGTAGAAACGCGGCACATAACAGCCGTCAATCTGCGCGATTTTGAGCAGCAATGCTTCACGCGGCAGGTCACGGTACTGCTTGAACGTCTCGGTCAATTCGACCAAAACCTCTTCGGCTTCACCAATGACAAACACATCAATAAAGGGAGCCATCGGTTCGGGATTAAAGGTACAGTGTCCGCCCGCGAAAATGATCGGGTGTTTGCTGCCGTCCGGTTTGCCCGCGTCCCGATCCAATGAGTGCACCGGAACGCCCGCCAAGTCCAGCATATTCAGAACATTGGTGTATGCCAGTTCGAACGACAGCGCGAAGCCCCACAAATCATAATCGCCGCAAGGCGTTTTCGTTTCCAGCGTAAAGAGCGGCACATCGTTTGCCCGCATCACTTTTTCCATATCGGGCCACGGCGCATACACGCGCTCGGCAACACAATCAGCGCGTTTGTTGAGCAGATCGTAGATAATCTGGCACGCCAGATTGCTCATCCCAATCTCGTAAGCATCGGGAAACGCGACGATATACTTCACTTCGACAGCGGCATGATCTTTGGTGATGCTGTTGAGTTCGCCGCCGGTGTAGCGTCCGGGCTTCATCACTTGGGGCAGGATTGCGTCCAAGCGGTCTTCCATAGGGGTCAGGGTGGGCATTCTGTTTATCCTCGAATTTCTTGGCTAAGGCAAGATTTCATTGACGGCAATTGTCGCGTTCTCGAAGGCAAGCGGGGTGATGCTCTCTCCTTCGCCAAAACGCAACTGGGTTTGATAGCGTCCGCGTCCATTGACTTTGACGGGATCGCGATAGACTTCGACGACTCTCTCATTGATGTTGACAATCCAATAGTCGGCGATTCCTGCTTTGGCGTAGATGCTGGCTTTGTCGCTGCGGTCATACTCAAGCGAAGACGCTGCGATTTCTACAATGAGTAAGGCGGTTTTAGGATGACTATCGCTATAGTCGCGCCGAATGCCCTGTACAACGGCGATGTCGGGTTCCGGTTCGCTCCGCACGCCGAGTGCAATAGGCATTTGAACCCGAATATGATGAATACCTTTGATGATATACGGCATCAGAGCGTCTTCGACCAATCCTGTAGAGGTTGTATGGGGCGCATGGATTGGCATTTTCTGGATCAATCTCCCCTCAATCAGTTCAATTTTGTCCGCAGATGTGAAAACCCCCGCCGCAACTGCCTTATCGTATTGGGCGCGTGTCCAGAGTTTTTGGCGCATTTTTATTCTTTTCGGAGACGCAATCGGAAGGATCATTTCTATCATTCTCATCACTCCGTTCAGGGCAATAAGTCAGCCGCCGCAATTGTCGCGTTCTCGAAGGCAAGCGGGGTGATGCTCTCTCCTTCGCCAAAACGCAACTGGGTTTGATAGCGTCCGCGTCCATTGACTTTGACGGGATCGCGATAGACTTCGACGACTCTCTCATTGATGTTGACGATCCAATAGTCGGCAATTCCTGCTTTGGCATACATTGACGCTTTTGTGCCGCGGTCATAGGCGAGTGTCGAATCGGAAACCTCCACAACAAGGAGTGCAGATTGAGGATGACTATCACGAAAATCACGCGGCACTCCTGCAACTATAGTGAGGTCAGGTTCCGGCTCACTGATATTACTAAGGGCAATTGGTTGTTGACTTCGGACATGGTAGTCTTGAGATAAAATTTGAGAAAGGGCATTCTGTGTCAGTATTATTGCCGTTGTATGCGGGGGATGAATAGGCATTTTCTGTATCAGTTCTCCCTCGATCAGTTCAATTTTGTCCGCAGGGGTGAAAACCCCCGCCGCAACTGCCTTGTCATATTGGGCGCGTGTCCACTTCTTACGACGCATCCGCACTGGCTTATAAAATTTGGATTGGGTTGAAACTATCATTTCCGTCATGAGTGTGTTCCTCCGATTGACCCTATAGTATATCATATCCAAGGGCGTGCAGGTTTGGGAAGCGACTTGGGTATAATAAACGTACAGGAGAGTAGAATGCCTCAGAAGGATACAGTTCATGAGGAAGTCAAGAACGCATTGGTCAAAGAGGGTTGGAAGATCACTGCCGACCCCTATAGGATAAATTTCGAGGGTGAGCGCATTTTCATCGATATCGCCGCAGAAGCCCCTTTTGAAGCAGAGCGTGAAGGCAATAAAATCGTTGTTGAGGCGAAGAGTTTTCGAGGAACGTCTCTGCTTAATAATCTGTATGAGGCAATCGGACAGTAGACCTCTTGCATAAGTGAGTGTCCGGGTACAAGAACGT
>CAZPZP010000537.1:0-3670 GCA_964591025.1 uncultured Chthonomonadaceae bacterium | reverse complement strand
TTTCCAGCCAGCGTAAGAGCGTGGTGCGGGCTTTGTCGGGGGCTTCGAGGTGCGAGGATTCGATCTCGGCAAGGTCGGCGTGCGGGGCAATTCGGTCAGCGAAGGCTTTGACTCGGTTCGGAGTGACAAGAACGTCTTGTTTGGCGGCGACGAAGAGGGTTGGGAACGGTTCGAGTTTGGGGAGAGAATGGACGAGGTCGGAGAGTTCAAGAAGGAGTCGGAGGGCGGGTGCGCCGTCAATATAGGCTTCGCGTTGAGATAGCATTGCCTTGCCAACGGGCGTTTCGAAGCCGCGTGCCGGTTCGTCACCCATGCACAGCGCGATAACGCCGGAGAGTGATTTTGCTCCTGATTCTTGCTCCCAAGCAGCGACTTGCAGAGACGATGCCGCGCCGAGCGAATGACCTACAAGGACGATATTTGTCCAGTCGAGTCTATTTTCTGAGAAGCGCAGAACATCGCGGAGGCATTCGGGGGCTTGGATAATACGCTCCAATTTCCCTGTGCTTGCGCCGCTCTTATGTCCGATCATATCGAAGGTAAGTCCCTCAAAACCCTTTCCGGCGAGATACGAAGCGAGGCTGTCCATGCTGTATTTCCCTGCTGTGAAGCCGTGCGTATGGATGAGATGGACGGAGCGCGAGGTTGTATCGGGTTTATAGTGGAGGGCGGAAAGTGTGTTATCGCCGCTCGGAATTTGGAGACGTTCCAGTTTCATTGGGTTCGGTATGCTTTCGTTTGAGGAAGGGTAACAGGGCGATAGTTCCGCAGACCACGACGAACCAATCGCCGTAGCGGGCATAAATTGTGACGCCTTCGCGGAGCGGAATGCTGGCGATGAGTGCGTCGGGTTTGTTAGCAGGAAGTCGGGCGATGAGTCTGCCGTCTGCGGCGATGAATGCGGTGATGCCGGTTGTTGTTGAGCGAACGACGGCTTTGCGGTTTTCGGCGGCGCGGAAAACGACGGCGGCAAGGTGCTGTTCCATGGCGGCGCGGCTCTGGAACCAAGCGTCGTTGCTCTGCGTGACGAGGAGATTTGCGCCCGCCTCCGACATTCGCCGCGCATAGACGGGATACATGGATTCATAGCAGATGAACGCGCCGAGGGTTATATCGCCGACTTTGAGCGTGTCCCCTATCCTGCCGGAAACGACATCTTCCTCGAAAAACCCGAACGAGCGGGAAACGGCGGGCGGAAACAGCGAGCGAAACGGAATGAATTCGCCAAACGGAACAAGCTGAACTTTGTCATAGCGCAGGGGCGTCCCTGTATTCGGGACGAAGAGCGCGGACGTATTGGTTTGGGCGCGGCTTGAGGGATCGACGCTGCGGGTTCCGGTCAAAATGGCGGCGTTGTAATTATCGCTCAGGGATTGGAGCAGTTGGCGCGTGGCGAAATCGTTGACCGCGTCGTTGGGAGCGGCGGACTCCGACCAGACGTAGAGTTCCGGCTTGACGGCGGCGCGTTCGTATGCTTGCTGAGTTAGGTTTTGGAAAATCGCGATGACGTTGGGAATGTCTTCCGGCTTTGTCGTGGGAGGGAAATTGCCCTGCATAGCGGCGACGACGACGGTTCGCACGTGTTTGGTTGGAATGGGATGCAGAACGCCGATGAGGAAAAAAACAGCGGCGATTGCTCCGGCGAAGCGCAGTGACGCGAGAGAGTTTGCCTTGTCGGTTGGATTGATAATGCGTTCGGCGAGGGCGGCATTAACGAGAGCGATGAGGAAACTGACGCCATACGCGCCGGTGATGTCTACAAAGCGAAAAAGGGCAGCGGCGGGATATTGCGAATAACTCAACTGCGCCCACGGCATGGAGAGCGAGCCAAGCGTTCGCGCCCACTCCATAACAACCCATGAGGCGGCGAGGGCAATCAGACGGATTTTGCCCTGAGTGCGGTGATAAAGCAGATAGGCGAAACCTGCCCACATCGCGTAGAATCCGGCGAGAACGAGAGTCAGCAGGAACCACGCGACCCAGCCGATACTCGAACCTGTCCACGCCACAATTGTTAGACCGATCCAATACCAAGTAAATCCCAAAAATGCCCATGCGAACAGATAGCCGCGCCATAGGGCTTGGCGGAAATTTCGCGCCCGTGAGATGCTGATGCACAGCGGAATGAGGGCGAACCATGCCAGCGGAAAGACTCCTATCGGCGGGTGTGAGAGCCAGAGCAGGATTCCGGCGAGAATGGCGAGGCGTATTCCCGGCAATCGCAGACGAGAGCGTTGCGGGGTTTGCGTAATCGGTGGTGAGTCGGCTATAATGCGGTCAGAGTGGTTCACTCTTATATTCTACTGCAAGAGACGGGAAGTCTGCGCCATGTCGCGAATAATGAAGTGGTTGAGTGTGTTGTTATGTGGAGTTTTGTGGCTGAACGCGGGGTGTGCGCGTCTGCCGCCAAACCAGAATTCGCAGTCGGGGCGGCGGCTCATCGTCGAAATGCGATTCAAGGGTCCCGTTGATCCGCGAGTTTTCTATTATTTCCTCATCAATTATGACACCAGTACGGGCGTGGCGGGCAATCTCAACGCGCCGGGTCCAGTTGGGGTTTATATTGCGCCATATGGGAATGGATTCGCGACGGGTTCGGGTGGCGGGCAGGTGGGGTTTACGGACTTTGTGCGCTACAGCAGTTTCGAGCAGAACGGCATTCCCAATCTCTATCACGTGCTGCGGACAACGGGGCAAGCGGAGACTTACGACTTCACGGGCGGCACGCTGAATGTCCAGATCAACCGCGATTTGAGCAATCCGGCTTCTCGAACGTTGCGGTTCGAGATAGACTTGTCGCAGCTGCCACGGGACAGCAACGGACAGCGACTGCCCGATGATGAGGCGAGTGCGATAGCGCGGCAGATTCAGTTTTTGCAGGTCAATATTCTTGCGACGGATCGGGTTCCTGCAACGGATGACAATCTGCCGAAATTGGTGGATGCGTTCGGGGAGACAGCGGGACAAGGCAACCCATTCAGTTTTGGCGAGGGCGTGCAGAGTTTCCTGACGCTGGATTTGCGAACTGTCAGCCGGATTTATCGCAGTGACGACCCGCAGCAGTTCAATGCCAATGAACCTGCTTATGAGGATGTTTTCAGCGGTTATGATCCGTCGGTGGATTTGGAGTTTTGGAGTATTCAGCTGCAGGACTTCAATTAGAATGGTTCTTCGGAGGAGAAACGGGGATTTATCCCCGTTCTGACAATGCGAAGCCCTTTGCAGAGGGCTATGATTCTTCTTACTCCCAGTTTCGTAAGGGTGTGCTATAGATTTTCTGCATGAGAATGAGAGGGTTATAGGGATAACGCATTCATGCCCCTTGGCAATCGGGAGAAATCTAAATGTTTTGGATTAAATGGGTTCTTGGAGGAGCCTTATTTTCAGTCTCTCTGTGGATAACACTGCTTAACGGTTTGGTTTTTTGGAATGGACTGATTAGGAAAAAGGAAACTTCTTCATGGATACCCTTGCTCGGTGGTCTGTCAGGAACTTTTGCTTTGTTCGTAATACCAAATTTAGGTTTGTGTTACCTATGGTGGGTTCCTCTACTGTTGGATTGGGGATGTATGCCGGGTTTTACGTATCAACTACTCTTGAGTTTACGAAAACAATCTTGAGTTTCATTACATACTACTACTCGGTCAAGGTAGAATAGTTACATAGATTT
>CAZPZP010000536.1:0-3691 GCA_964591025.1 uncultured Chthonomonadaceae bacterium | reverse complement strand
CTACACTCTTTTGAGTGCGGAGTTTTGTCTCACTCTATTCTGACACATAGGGCTGTTTGAGGAATGAGCAATAGCAGATTTTCTGTATCAAAAATTTAATGCAAAGATCACACAGGATTAATCTTTAGCTTCCGGTAAAATCATGTTGACATTTGTCTGCCAGACACTTTGACACTCTCTCAATCTCATTTGAGATTGGAGAATTTCTCCAAGTTGCCCTGATCATCAGGCAAAGAGTAAAAAAAGAACGGTTTCACTGCCATATGAAGGGCAAATGTCTGACACCTGTCACTCTCAAAGGCTCAAAGGTGACGCAATTTACCGGAAACTAAAGTTAATATCTTATCGTGTATAATCCACTCATCTACCCAATCGTTCTGTGCTAAAGAAGCAAACGGATTTTTGCTGACGAACGACCTCGAAGGAGAAATTCACGCGATGAAGTTGGTATCCAATCTGACACGACGAAGTTTCGGCGGTTTGCTTTGTTTGCTACTTGCTCTTTTCTTTTGTCTGCCCGCTCATGCCTCCTATGTGCTGTTGAACGGCACGCATTACCCTCTGCGTTACGGAAGTGTCGAAGGCAGTACCGATGATGTGACGCCCTCTCCTCCTCGTTGGGGAGTGTCGTACTGCTGTTTCAAGAAGGGAGCGGTCATCACCCTGCAACTCGTCAAGGAGCCAGGAGATACGATCAACTCATGGAAAGTGAAATGGGCGAAGTTGGTTCGTAAGGGAACGGGAGAGGTCATTTGGGATATTCCTGAAGACGCTAACCGTCCGCTCCTCTCTATTTCACAATCGTATGCGTTGAAACCGCTACCTGATTACATTGAGTATGCTGAACTACAAGGGGAAATTATTGCCACGACTGATGTGATAGAACCTCCCAACTCATCAGGAAGCGGAACGGATTCTCTCGAATCATTTGCCCCACCCATTTTGCTCTCCGACGTGTTTATCGTGTTAGACACGCCAAAAGCCCCGATGTCTCCCGCTTGGGTGAGTGTGCTGAAACACGCTTGCGTTTGGGCAAGGTACAAAGCCACCAATGATGATGCCGCAGAAGCCCTCACCAAGAAATTATGGGATATAGGAGCGTACAATGGGGGAGGAATAGCCTATACATCGCCTCAACTTATTATCCCTCCTCAGCAGCCAGATGATCCGGAAAAATATCAAAAGTTTTACCTGAAAAGTTTTTTAGCTGGCAAATGGAATGGTATAAACAATATTGGCCCCTTTCCCTCTGGACAATGCGATGATTTTGCGGATTTTCTCCAATGCCTAATGACATCAGTAGGCGGGCATCCGCTCAAAATTAGACGTACTTTGGCTTCTTCAAACTATAATAGCGGATTAGTATTCTGGACTCGTCCTATCATCGCTGCTCATCAATCAGATCCTATGTTGCGGAATCGAGGCAGCATACCATGGGTCTATCATCAGTTTCCCGTATTGGAATCTGATGCATTTGTTTGGGACGGTTGTTTGGTGTTTTCGCCAACTGTTACCGCAAAAGATTATGTCATCAAAGTGAAACTTGACACTGGAACAGAAAACTACGAAACGGGGTTGATCGATTTTAGTAAAACTAGAAACAACGGGAATCCAACTTATAATTGGCTGTTGTCACCAAACAATAGCGGTATTGTTCCTGAGGTTACAACAGAAACAGGTCCTAAGCCAAGGGCGCGATAAACCAGCGCGATTTTTCAGAAAGGAATCTGTCATGAACAAAACTATCTTGATTGCATTCTGTTTGATAGCGAGTACGCTCTGTTTCGCACAACGGACTACACGGGTGCAAGCCAACGCCATTACGCGTGATCACATTACTGCTTTGGCTCCTTCATCCATTGGATTAGGTTTTGATCTATCAAAGAATGAGATCAGTACCAACTACCAACAGCAGAATGAAACAGATTGGCAGTTAGATATTTGGAAAGTATGGGAGAAGACAAAGGAAAACTCAGAACAAAATGAGGTTTTTGGCAATCTGATTACATTCTACTCGGATGCCGCCTCAGCGAAAAAAGCATTGCAGCAATTTGCCTCAGTCAGTTCAGGAATAACTTTGAAAACGTACAATGACAAAGTAATTGGTGATCTCTGCCGAGCAAGCGGTTACGGCGGCGGCTTTCACTTTGTCGTCGGGCGCTGTTGTGTAAATATAAGTACACAGATCAGGCAGAGACACATTGTTGAAGCCTTAGCATACACAATCTGGTTCCGCTTGCTCTCTCAGCCGGAGATTTCCGCTGCGAAGGTAACGCGAACAAGCGTGCAGTTTGACACAACCCGCTTGGTTGGTAAAGACGCCCCCATCAAACTTGGCAAAACCCTGTATCTGCCCCTTTCTGCATGGCGCAAAATCGGCGTTACCGTGAACAAAAATCCACAATCGGAACTCTTCGAACTCACTTACAAAGGCAAGACGCTGGTGCTGTCTCCCTACAGTGAGATGCTGCGGGCAGGAGAGCGAGCGGTCAAGTCGGAGACGGCGATTTTTGTGGAGCGGGAGGACGATGGTGTGCCGATAGAACCGATTGCCGCCGCTTTGGGAATACGACTGGTAAAGTTGGGAACGCAGACAACGATGGTCAAGCCCCTTCCTCTGCCGACCCAAACTGAGACGAAACAGTGATCACTCCTCCTCTTTGCCGAGAGCGGCGGGAGGAGTGGCGCGACCTACGGTACTGAGCAGAGCGATCAGGGTCATGATGTAGGCGGTTCCATTGAATTCGAGGGGATAGCCTTTGCCGGTCTGCTGTCCAGCGACGGCTTCTGCGACGCTGAGGGGAAACTGCCCGATGCCAATGGTGTAGTTGCCCGGCGCGAGGTTGAGGCTAAGGTAGGAGTCAAAGCCGAAGATAGTGCCATCGCCAAATCCGTTGCTGAAGTCGTCGTCGTTGATGGCGACCAAGTCAGTAATATCGAGGCTTCCGTCGTCAACGAACACAGCGATCTGTGTGTCTACGAGAGTAATGCGTCCGTCGCCGTTGAGGTCGACTTGGGTGCCGAGATAATTGGTGTCTTCCCACGCCAGTATATCAAAGGTGACGACCCCGGCACTGAGGACGCTGAAGGGAAAGTAGTCGAGGGAAGAGTCGATACCAGTTCCGGTAAATGCAGGAGTGCCGACGGGGTCTCCACCGAGGCGTTCGATGGCTCCGTTATAGATGATCTGCGCGTTGGCAGTGAGGGATGTGATGCTCCTTAAGAGAGAAGTAGGATTCGGAAACGCAGAGGTAATATCACTCCTGATTCACCGCGCACTGAGCGGCGGAAGTTCACCGTGTTACAGATGGGGAAAAGTGCAATCGCTGTGCCACTTTCCTTGTTTTGAGGCGGTTATGGGCAAAGTAGGAAGTTTTCCAGTAATAGTAGGGGGAGAAGGGTGCGGCGAGTGGGTGATTGGGTCGGTAGGTTATTGGGTTGTTGAAAACACAATGCCGCCTTCTCGTCACAGAGCAAAATGAACTTCTCAGAAGGGGCGTTTCACTGCCGATGATCGTATGGGGGCTTCTACTCCCTACTCCCTGAATTGGGGGCGGCAGGGCGAGATGAGGCGGGTGAGCCGTGGTCTGCCGCCTCTTGGGGTATTAATAAAGGTCATCGGGTCAATTCGGCTGCCTATCTGCGCGGCAATTCGCGCACATAGATATTCTTGAAATGGAGCGTGTCGCCG
>CAZPZP010000535.1:0-3700 GCA_964591025.1 uncultured Chthonomonadaceae bacterium | reverse complement strand
GAGACCTGCACGAGAAATTCATTTCGCTGTACTCTTGCAAGAGGTCTAATGCAAACAATTCAGAAGTTCTGGATTTGTATTTTCCCTGTGTTCCCCATGTTCCCTGTGGTTTTTATTCTTCTCTTCTCCCCTTCTACTCGTGCGCCCAGCGGCGAGCGCGATGATCTGCGTCTGGGATGATTTGATTTTTGCGGTAGATATGGCGTGCCGCGTCGCCCCAAGTGTCCCAAGTGGTTTGAGGAATCGAGATGGTTTCGTCGGCAATCCAGTGACGGTGATACACGAGGGCGAACATGGTACGCGAGGTGCGGCTATTGTTGGGAACGCCCCGATGCCACATCCGCATATCACGCAGAACCAGACTGCCAACGGGAATATTGGTGCGTGTGGAGGGCAGAAGCGCGGCACGTTCTTCGAGCGGGCGTTTGTCGTCGGGATCGTCTACGACGAGATGCGTGCCAGTCCAAACTTCGGTGCTGCCGTTTTCGAGCGTGAAATCACAGAGGGGAATGTTCAATACCAGCGTATAGACTGGCGTTGCCGTTCCCAATTCCGAGCGATCAAAGAGAGGCTGCGTATCGCGGTGAATGGGTTGGTAGCCAGAGCCGGGCAGGGCGGTATTGGTATGGAAAAAGGATGAGTGAAAATCTTTGCCGAGCAGATGCGTCATCATCTGAACCGCGAGGGGGTGCGCGACAATTTGGGTGTCGGCAATCGGCGCGAACATTTGTGGGAAAAAGCCGATGTGATTTTTGCCGAATGTCTTGCCGTCCATTGCGTTGATGCCGCCGCGTGAGGCGATATAAGCCTTCATCTGCTTATCGTATGCCGTTCGGACTTCGGCGATAAATTCCGGCGAGTAGACGTTCTCGAAAACAACGTAGCCCACATCGCGAAAAGTCCGTAGTGCTTCTGTGAGATGCTCCGCCGTCAAACTGCCGCTCTGCTGCTCTGCTTCTGTTACACGCATCCTCTTTATTTCTCCTCGCCGCGAATTTCCCTGCCGGATGGCTCCGATATTTTGGCATAAAAGAGTTTCGAGACCGCCGCCGGAAATCCCTGCCTCGATTCGGGTTTCTACGGCAGAAATTGTGAAGGAGGCGAATAAATCAGCGCGGCGTGTGCGGTTGAGCAAAGACGATGACCCAAGCGTGAGTCTCTTCGCCCTGTGCATTCCTGAAAATCCGGTGAGCGATCCCACAATCCTTCCATGCCTTATCCAAAAGATTGCGTCGGTTGAGCGGCAGGGGAATCAACGCATCCAAGACCCGTTGAGGCGTGGCGTACTGTGTTCCAACAATGATCTGCTGCGTGGAGGCGTCTGCCCTATATTCTGCCTCTCGAACACGATCCGCTATAGACGACAAATCCGAGCCGCGATGTGTCATCGTGCCGTTTTCGACCATATCGCGGGCATGGCGTTGTGCCGCCGCCATAAGGGCGGAATTGGCGGACACGGCGGGCAGTTCATCATAGCGATACCGAAAGCCGTTGATGAGATTGAGCAGAATCGCTTCGGAAAGCGAATGCTCTCTCGGCGTAATGGGTTTGCGTGCGGCAGGTTCCGCTCTCCTGATCGCAATTTGTCCTGTCTCGGGAACGTCTTCCTGCTCGGAATTTGCTCTCGGCAGGAAGCGTTGCGGGATTGTTTGGGCGATGGTTGGGGCAGAACCGATGTCTGCCGCTGCCAAGCGTCCGTTTGCCGCTTTGCCCGACTGTGTCGGCGTCCCGATCACCGAGACCGCCATTCCTTGCTTGAGGTCGGCAAACGTGAGGGGGCGCGGCACGTCGTCGCGAGATTGAATCGGGGCGGTCTCACTGAAGAGAATATATTGGCGTGTGGGCTTTGTTGCCGCCTTCACTTTGCCGCCGGGCAGTACGGTTGCCAAAACTTCCAGCACCAAGAGCCGTTTTGTTACGTCTGCAAGATGGACGCAGCCCTCCCAGCGCACCTCACTGCTCTGCGGCTGTAAGTGGCGTTGTGTCAGCAAATAGAGAGGAGCGTTCATTTTCAGAGCGGTATCCAGAAATGGCTTGGGGTTGAGGCACTCGCCGCCACGATACAGCTCGAAATGGCAGTGCGCTCCCGTATTTTCGGCATTGCCGCTGTCCCCGACAAACGCCACCAGTTGCCCTGCATAGACACGGCTCCCCGATTGCAATCCGGGCGCGAAGGCGTACTGCTCGGAACCCAATCCGTCATCGGTTCCCGGTGTATCGTTATTGATATGCATATAGGTTGCGTCCAAGCCATTGTCCCCCCGGATGGAAAGGATATTGTGGCGATTCGGCGTAGAGGTTCGCCCGAACGAGACAACGCCATCGAAACACGCAACCAGAGGTGTCAGTTTTGCCGCCATCAAATCCTGCCCGTGATGGGTTCGCATTTTGCGCTCGCCATTCGGATTGAAACTGTCGCTCCAAGAGGTTTTGCCCGCTACGGGGAAAACATTTTTGCCAATTGGAGCGAGGGGGAGCGTCTCGTTCTTTTTGGGCAGTTTCGGAGTCGGCTCGGAGGCAAATCCGGGCAGACGCGCCCCATTCGCCGCTTTGCCTTGCGTGGTAAATCGCCATGTCCGATCCAGTTCGCCGCCGTTGCCAAAACCGAAGACGATTTTGACTTCGTAGGTCGTGCCGGATTGCAGCGGCTTCTGCGGAATAACAAAAACGGCATTTCGCAGGTGATTGTCGTTTTCCGGCGAATTGACCCAAAACGGCACACTCCCGCCACTGCTATCGCTCAAAGAGGCGCGAACAAAGCGCAGCTTGCCCTCCATTCCAAATGCCGCCAGGGTGATAACATAGCCGGTATGACCTGAAGCGGGATGCATTCTTAAGGGGTTGGGCGTCTCGCCGCCATTGAAGGCAAGCGGCACATTGGTTTGCTCGGGGATAGGATAGATCACGATGCCTTTGCCGCCTTGTCCATGGAAATTCAGCGTCGTGACGCCTTCGCTCGATCCGCCCCCGAAATTCGGCGAACCCGGCTCCATAAAGGGCAGGCGGTGATAAGGAGCTCCGATCAATTGTGTGATACTTTCCTTGGGGTTTCCCCACGCCATATCTTCGCCTGCTCCGCCGCTGTAGCCCATTGCCCGCACGCGGTCTGTGGGCGATTTGCCGCGAAAGCCGGGTTTGCCCTCGGTTTCGCCGTGCGCCTCGCCCGGATTTTGCACCGCATATTGACTGTGTGCTTGTGCGGCGGCGCACAACGCCATATTCAAGACAAAATCGGGCAGCCCCATGAGACGGCGAAAGCGATTGGCTCCCTCGAACAGAACGCGCTGATTGGCATTGGGGGTCGGGAGCGTCGGAATCGCGTTGGCGGAGACGGAAAAACTCCAGGAGTGCTGGGCGATGGCTCCATCGTCCAACTGCACACGGCACGTCACAGTATGGGTTCCGGCAGAAAGCGGAGTGTTCGGCTGATAGACAAGGGCGCGTTGTGCCGTTTGATAGATGGTGATAACAGTTCTTCCATCTAATTGCATCTCGGTTCGGGCAATCGCTCGCCCGTTGGTCGCCCAGATTTTCCAGGAGATTTCCGGGCGAGAGAGGGCGATTTGCCCTTGCGGAGCGGCAAACTCATCGGCGCGGCATTCAGGAACGATTCCCAATGCTGAGAGGACAAAGCATACAAAAAGCATAACAGGGCGAAGGGTGATCACGGGTTCTCTCCATCTGCGAAGTGTGTTAAGAG
>CAZPZP010000534.1:0-3700 GCA_964591025.1 uncultured Chthonomonadaceae bacterium | reverse complement strand
AATTTAGGGCAGTAGAGGTTGTGCGGGTACTGAAAGTACCCGGAACCCCAAAGGACAAGCGTCTTTCAGACGCGAAGAGTTTCGGGAGTGTGCGTCTGAAAGACGCTTGTTTTTTCCTGACGGGTGTTTTCAACACCCGGCTGCCCTAAAATTGATTCGCCCCCTCTCTTCGATGAGAGGCAGGAAATTGTTCCTTCTTCGTCGAAACATAGACCGGATTTCTATTTTTGAGCGAAGAGGCACAGCATGGCGGACAAAGTCAGAATAGGCGTAATTGGAACGGGCGGCATGGGATCAGGACATTGCACGATGATTCCCAACATCCCGGAAACCGAACTCACGGCGATATGTGATACCGACGCACGAACCCGCAGCGAGATGGAAGCAAAGTGCGGCGTTCCCGCCTTTGCCACGCACGGTGAACTGCTCACAAGCGGACTCGTGGACGCCGTGATAATCGCGACTCCGCACTACTATCATCCTCCGATTGCAGAAGAAGCCTTCGCACTCGGCTTGCACGTCATGTCGGAGAAGCCCCTCGGTGTGACAGTCGGCGCAGTGGATAAGATGATTGCGGCGGCAAAAGCGTCAGGCAAACTCTTCAGCGTCATGTACCAGATGCGCTCCGAACCTGCGAGTCTTGCCGCACGCGAGATTGTCCAAAGCGGAGCCTTGGGCGAAATTTACCGCACGAGTTTGATCATGGGCTGGTATCGCAGTCAGGCATATTACGATTCGGGCGGCTGGCGGGCGACATGGAAAGGCGAGGGCGGGGGAGTCCTCATCAATCAGGCTCCGCACGCACTCGATCTCTTTACGTGGCTTGCTGGGCTTCCCGCGACCATAACAGGACAAACTCGCACGCGACTGCACGCTATTGAGGTGGAAGATGAAGCCTTCGCTCTTTTAGAATATGCGAATGGCGCACACGGTTATCTCTATGCCAGCACGACGGAGACGCCCGGCGTCCAGCGGCTTGAGATTTGCGGCGATAGGGGCAAACTACTGCTTGAAAACGGGCGGGTGGAACTCACTCAAATAGACGCGCCGATCCGAGAGTTCACCGCCCAAAATACGGAGATGTGGGCAAGCCCCAAAACCGAAAAAGTCGAAGTGAATGTGTCCTCCCATCACGTTCTCAAAGACCATGCGGTCATCACGCAGAATTTCGCCCGCGCTATCCTTTATAATGAGCCGCTTCTCGCGCCCGGCGAAGAGGGCTTGAACGCCGTCGAACTCATCAACGGCATTATCCTTTCCGGGAAAACCGGCAAAACGGTTCCGGTTCCGGTTCCGCGTGCCGAATATGACGCGCTTCTCGCCGAATTGCAAGCCGCGTCCAAAGACAAAACCACTCTGCGCGAACAGCGCGTCACCGATCCGAACCATGTCTGAGCAAAACGGCGTTTTGCCCTCCCAATGGATACGAGCGGCGTTTGCCGACGGCATTATCGCGGCGGAACAGCCGCTCACGCCCGACCAGATTCAGCCCAACAGCCTCGATCTACGCCTCAATAAAACGGGCTTCCGCGTGCAATGCAGTTTTCTGCCCGGCGATGACGGCATGATACGCAAACTGGATCGCTTCGCATGGTATTCGTTCGCTATTCCCGACGAGGGAATCGTTCTCGAACGCAATCAGATTTATCTCTTTCCCCTGTGCGAAGGTCTGCGGTTGCCCGCCGAAGTGTATGGCAGGGCAAATCCCAAAAGCAGCACCGGACGCCTCGATGTCTTCACGCGTCTTGTCACGGAATACGGCACGTCGTTTGACCGCGTGCCAAGCGGTTACAGCGGCAAACTGTATCTCGAAGTCGTGCCGCGCTCGTTTGCGATCCGTGTCCGAAGCGGCGACTCCCTCGCGCAGATGCGATTCCAAGTCGGCAATCCGCGCCTTAGTGTGTCCGAGACGATTGCCCTGCTCGACGCCGAAACCATTCTGCTCAGCAACGCGCTTCAATCGCTCAACGCCGCCGATGTTGCCACCGTCTCCGGCATGACGCTCTCGATTCACTTGCCGCAGAAGAACGAAACCATCGGCTATCAGGCGCGGCGCAATACGGCTCCCATTGATCTCCGTGTGCGGGGCATGGCGCGGCGCAACCATTGGGACAGGCTTTATGGCGACGGCAAGCCGATCATTCTCGAACCCGACGACTTCTATATTTTCCGCTCGTCCGAAGTGGTGCGCCTGCCGCCCGCGTATTGTGCCGAGATGGTCGCGTTCGATGCCAGCAGCGGCGAAGTCCGCACGCACTACGCGGGATTTTTCGATTCCGGTTTCGGGTATATTGAAGGCAAGCCCGCACACGAAACCGCCGCTGCCGTAGTTTTAGAAGTCCGCAGTCGGGATGTGCCGTTCTTTATCGAAGACCGTCAGCCGTTGTTCCGCGTCCATCTTTTGCGCTGTACCGAGCCGCCCGATATGCTGTATGGCAGTATTCCCGGCTCGAACTATCAGACCCAGCGACTCCGTCTCAGCAAGCAGTTCAACGCTTCGCCCGACGCCGCCGATGACGAGCGCACTCAGCCGCGCCTCGACTTTTCTGGGTAAACGCTGTATACTCAAAACAATTCTTTGTATTTTGAGGAGACTTCACGATGCTCACAATTACACTGCCGCCGGATATTGAAGAGGTCGTATCCGAACACGCTGAAAAACAGGGGACATCCCCGGAACTCTATCTGCTCGGCGAGTTGCGCCAACGTTATCTCCCCGAACTTCCCGCCCAAGAGCTCCCGCAGGATGGCGAAACAATGGCGGACTTTTTCAAGGGGTATGCCGGAACAATCAGGAGCAGTGAATTTGTTCCCGGTGGTGCAAATCTGTCTCAAGATACGGGCAAGAAATTCGCTCAATTGATGGTAGAAAAGCGGAACAAAGGCAAACTGTAATGCTGACCGATACAGGACCGCTTGTCGCCATCATTGACGAAGACGATTCCTTACACGCCGGATGTATGGCATACCTCCAAACATTGCCGAAAGCCCCCTTGGTGACAACGTGGGCGTGCTTTACAGAGGCTATGTATCTCGTCGAAAGCATCGGCGGCTATCGTTTCCATGATCGCTTATGGCGTTGGAGGCGCGATGGGCGTTTGATGCTGGTGGACGTCACCCAAATTGAAGCAGATCGGATGGATGTATTGATGGCGCAATACGCCAATGTCCCGATGGATTTAGCCGATGCTTCGTTGGTCGCCGTCGCGGAAAATCGCGGTATCCGTCGCCTGTTTACCATCGACAGCGATTTCTATATCTATCGCCTTGCTGATGGCTCGTTTCTGGATGTTGTGCGCTGAGGCGTAGCAATAGGTAACATTGTGCGGGTGGGGAAGCGTGAAACAGGCAGACCACTATTGAGAAATCATTCAGCAATTGTTGACCGAGAAAGAAGCACGGTATCGTCCCTTTACTCCCAACGGTACGAGGCAGTTTTGTGCCTTTGATACCGAGCGTGATCAGTATCTGCTTCTCAACACGGGATGGAACGGAACCAAACGGCTTCACGGGGCAACCCTCTATCTTCGGATAGAGGACGGTCAAATTTGGATTGAAGAGGATTGGACAGAAGAAGGCATCGCCGCCGAACTTATCGCGCAGGGCGTCCCGCGTGAGGACATCGTATTAGGATTTCAGCCTCCTACAATCCGCGCCGAAACAGAATTTGCCGCTGCGTAATTCTCATTGAGTGCAGAGC
>CAZPZP010000533.1:0-3749 GCA_964591025.1 uncultured Chthonomonadaceae bacterium | reverse complement strand
ATTACCCAAATCACGGGTAGATGCCGCGAATCATGGTCGCATCTGCCACGCGCTTGACACCGATAAGGTAGGCAGCGAGGCGCATATCTACCTCTTCGCGTTTTGCCATCGCTCGCACATCACGATATGCCTTCACCATAATCGCTTCCATTTTGCGGTTGACCTCGTCCTCATACCAGAAGAAGAATTGCAGGTCTTGAACCCACTCGAAGTAGGAGACAACCACGCCGCCCGCATTCGCCAAGATATCAGGAACGAGATAGATGCCGCGATCTCGGAGGATTTTGTCGGCGGTGGGGGTTGTCGGACCGTTCGCGCCTTCGATGACGATTCGGGCTTTGATACGATGGGCGTTTTCTGCGGTGATTTGGTTCTCGGTAGCGGCAGGAATCAGCACGTCCACGTCGAGTTCCAAGACTTCTTTGGGCGCGATAAAGGTTCCGCCGGGATACGAGATCAACGCGCCGTCGCGGTTCATATAATCGCGCAACGTGGGAATATCCAAGCCGTTTTCATTGTAGACGCCGCCGAAAGCATCGCAGACGGCAATCACTTTCGCACCCATTTCGTGCAGGATACGAGCCGCCACGCCGCCAACATTTCCGAAGCCTTGCACGGCGACGCGCAACCCTTCCATCTTCATGCCGTACTCTTGAATCGCTTCCCGTGTGATGACGGCGATCCCGCGCCCTGTGGCGTCGTTGCGCCCTTCCGAGCCGCCGATTGCCACAGGTTTGCCGGTGACAACAGCGGGAACCGTGCGCCCGCGTGTCATCGAATAGGTATCCATAATCCACGCCATCGTTTGGGCGTTAGTTCCCATGTCCGGCGCAGGAATATCCGTGTCTGGTCCCAAAATAATGCTGATTTCGGATGTATAGCGGCGGGTCATGCGTTCCAGTTCGAGGAGCGACATACTACGCGGATCACAGACAACGCCGCCTTTCGCGCCCCCGAACGGGATATTGACGAGGGCGCATTTCCATGTCATCCACATTGCGAGGGCGCGAATTTCATCAATGTCGGTCAGCAGACTGTAACGCAAGCCGCCTTTACTGGGACCACGGGCGATATTGTGCTGAATGCGATAGCCCGTAAAGACGCGAGTCGAGTTGTCCTCCATTTTCACAGGGAAGTTGACAGTCAATTCCCGTTCGGGACGTTTCAGGACTTCATGCAAACCGGGGTCGAGTTCTAAAAAGCGGGCGGCGGTGTCCAATTGCTGGAGCGCGTTGTGGTAGGGGTTGATGTTTTCTTGGGGTAATTGGGTTGATACGGGCATTGCCTCCATGACTGACGGACGCAAAAATGCCTCTTTTTTGGCGACGGGAGCGATAACGCTCATGAGATGACTCCTCCTCGAATCGGATTGTGCTGGTTGTGCCGCAAACAAGGGAGCATCGTCTCTCGTGACCTAACGGCTTCACTGACGTTAGCCTTGTTGCTGGCTTCGGAGTTCAGACGGAAACAGCGACTCTGTTGTTGCCCGAACTTCACTCCTATTGTACCATACGGAAAAACTTCTGATCGCATTTCATTATGCCAGAAATTGCAGAAATATTCAGATTCCCGCAAAGTTGCGGGGCTTCTTGAAGGGTGCGAATGAGTTTTAGGGCAGTGTCGTATTATGAGGCTACCGGGGAGTGAATTCCCCGGAACACAGCAAAGAGAACTTGCCCTAAAACTCATTCGCACCCCTTCTTGAACTTTAGGCAGGAACTTCGGGCAGGTATGCGGAACTTCAAGCCAACTTTTCGTCAAGGAGATTCTATCATGCTGACACCAGAACAGTTAGCGTTTTACCGCGAAAACGGTTATATTTTAGTGAAAGGTCTGCTTGCGCCAGATGAAGCGGCGACCCTGCGGCAAGAGTGCCATGAGTTGGCGGAACGCCTGAGCATCCACAAAAATATGGACGCGACTTGGGGCAGTGCGCGAGAGGCAGTGCCGGGAGCGGCAGACACCAAAATTCTGCACTGCCATAATGTGCAGTTTTATTCGGCGGCGTTTACGCGCCTGATCTCCGACCCGCGCATGACTGAAGTTGCCGGGCAAATTATCGGCAACGATAACGTGCAATTGCACCATACCAAGATGTTCATCAAGCCGCCTGAAAAAGGATCGCCGTTTCCGATGCACCAAGATTATCCCTATTTTCCACACGACAACAATTCGATGATCGCGGCGATCATTCATTTCGACTCGGCTCCGATTGAGAAAGGGTGTGTGCGGGTTGTACCGGGCAGTCATAAGAAAGGGGCGTTGGAGCATAGTTCGGAAGGGGGCTGGCATTTGCCGTTTGCGGAATATCCCGTCGAATCGGCGGTTCCGTGCGAGGCGGAGGCGGGCGACGTGCTGTATTTCAGTTATCTGACGGTGCATGGCTCCGGGATCAATGTCAGCGATGAGGCACGAACAACGCTGCTGGTGCAGATGCGTGATCCGTCCGATCCGCCAACAGTTCAGACGCATGAGTCACGCGGACAGGGCATGATGCTGCGCGGGATCGATCCGCAGTCGGCTCCGCGTGGCGTGAATTAGGGGCAAACCCAGCGATGACATGGATTAAGACTGTTCGGCTCAAGGATAGCCCGGAACTGCGCGAAAAGGCGAAATGGCGTCTGCTGTATCCGCCGGAATACGGGGTTCCTGTTCCTGTGCTGAAAGAGTGGGAAGCACCGGAACGGGGCGGCGGAATCTCGGAGTCGCATACGCTGATTCCGGGGGCATACTATCACGCCTTCGCGCTGTTCGGCGAACTGCTGCAACCGGATTTGCCGCTGAACCGTTCACAGCAGGAGATGATCGCGACAGTGGTTTCGGTTATCAACGCGTGCTTTTATTGAACGGAGTCTCACGCAGAGTTTCTGCGTCGGGCATCGGGCAATGACGAGTTGGCGGCGGCGGTGCGTGCCGACTATACAACGGCGAAGTTGAGCGCGGCGGATCGGGCGATGCTGGATTATGCGGCGAAGCTGACTCGCGATCCGGCGGCAATGAGTCGCGCCGATGTAGAGCAGCTGCGATCTGTCGGTTTCGACGATCAAGCGGTCTTGCAAATCAACCTTATCGCCTCCTATTTCAATTATATTAACCGTGTAGCAGATGGTTTAGGCATTGGGCGCGAATAGCCCTCGCCCTCAACCTTTCTCCCAAATCTGGGAGAGAAAAAAAGCAGGGTTTGACACAACAAGAGAATCGAGAGAAAGATACTGTGAAGAAGAAAAACCCGGCTGCACAGCCGGAAGACATTAAAGCGTTGCAAGAGTTACGGAATGTACTGATCAATGTGTCAGACTTGCCGCAAACGTCGCAGTGGGAAGTGGCGATGGAATTGCTGTCCGATGAGTTTTTGAGCAATTTTATCAATTCCCGTACGCGCAAAAGGGAAGAAGAGCGTATGACAATGTACGGTCCGCTGGCGTTGACACTTGTTCAATACTATCTGCGCGAAAAGACAAACAATGCCGAATATTTGATGAGCGGATTGATTGGTTTGACCTATTCGGTCTATGGCGAATTGGAGCGACGGCACAAGAAGTTTTGCAGCAACGTCATTTTTATGGATGACCCGATTTTCTATGATCCTGAAAGTCCAGTGCTGTTTATTCCGAACGAGCCGGAGACATTCGAGGTCGAGGAGTTGTTCGCGTACTATAACGAGAACACGCCGTGAGTAAGAAAAGAAGAAAGGGAGAAGGGGAGAAAAAACCAATGCGATGATCCACGAAAGAACACGAAAAAAACAC
>CAZPZP010000532.1:0-3759 GCA_964591025.1 uncultured Chthonomonadaceae bacterium | reverse complement strand
GTCACATAGCCCCAATTCAGCACAACGGCTTTATCGGCTTCGAGAGGCATACTCCCTTTGAATGCGGCGGTGATGGCAGTCGCACCCGCCAATGCCCAGCCGGGCCACCCAATCTGAATGAACATCAGAAATGTATAGCACCCGCCCCAAAAAACAGGACCCGGCTTGGTGCGAAGAAAACCCGTAAAGATCGGTTCGCCGGTTGCGATGGTATACCGCATCATCTCCTGATTGAGAATCACCTGCAATATAATAGAAATGGATGCGATCCAGAGCAGTGCCGCTCCATATTTGACCGTAACCGCCGGACCCAATAACCATTCGCCGCTTCCGATGGCGGTTCCGAGGGCGATAGCGGCAGGTCCTATCAGTTTTATGGCATTGCCGAGAGAATAGGGCGGCGGCGCAGGAAGTTCGGCTTGTCCCCATTCGGGCAGACAACCCGGAGAGGGCAGAGACTTTTCGGACTGCGACGGTGTAGTAGACATAGCGCGGATAACCTCATCGTAATGTGAAAGCGATTGTCGCGCCTATTGGACATCGGACAGCGATATTCCTCTGTTATAGTGAGAAATAGGAATGGAGAAAATTAGGGAAGAAGATTCTCCTTCTTTACCCAACGGACTAAACTCCGTCGTGCGATGACATTCTGCCGAGTGCGCCTCGCATTTGTTGCGTTGCGATTGGGTGAGGAGTTCTAAATGCAATGCCTCCTTCAGGAAAAAATCGAAGAAGGCATCTGTGAACATTCTCGCAACAATGCGCGGCTATTTGGCGCGAGCCATACGGAAGACGCCGGTATAGCCTTTGCTGGTGAAGAAGCCGATAAATTCCTTGTCATTGGCGCGACCAATCCAGTCGAATACGCCGCCGTCCTTGTCGCCTAAGTCCGCCGATCCCTGAAATATCACGACGCTTCCCGCAGACGCGAAACAGACTGGCGCGTTAGTAGTCAGTTCGCCTAAAGATTAGTATTTGTGTTCTCAAGGCTTCTGTCTCAAATGGCAGGATTTTGCCTGAGTAGATTTGCTAAAAATCACGCGAACTGACTAATAGTGTTGACCGAAACCGGGACTGAGACGCAAAAGCGCATGGTCACGTTCTATGCGAAGGAGTAACCGCGTCACGAGTGCTTGGGACGAGGAACAACAAGGCAAAAAATACGAGGGGTATGCGTTTACCTTTTGCAAGGCGGCGTTCCTTGTGTTGATTTTTCAGAAGTATGCGCTGCTGGCATTGTCGGGACTGGCAACACTCTTCTATCTGCTGGCACTCAAGAAGGGCGTCAAGCAGTGGCGGTGTTGGGCGAAACCGCCGTGGGTCGTAATCTTCTGGGCGGCGATCTTCGCGTGGCAGATAGGGACTATTGGGTCGGTGGGTTATTAGGTGATTGAGCAATTCCACTGCCGTTCGTGTGCATTGGGTTTTTGCCGAAGTCGGGTATAGAAACGTACCCGGCAGAATAACAGACGTCCTGCGGACGAAATCTCCTTTTGGAGAGTGGCTGTTATCGTTTGGAATTGAGTGCGAAGCATAGCACGGCGTCCTGATCGAAAAACCGAGGAGACCTTCCGCGCCCAAGAAACTCACGGGCGAACGGGAAGCCCGGATTACTCTGCTCGCCTGTTCGGACGCGCCGGAGGGTCATGCCCGCCGAACACTGCGCCTTCTCGCCGATCAAGTCGTCGAACTCGGCTATGCCGACGACTTGATCCCTGTCACCGTCGGCGAGGTTCTCAAAAAAACACGCCGTGGCGGGTGCAAACGTGGTGTGTCGGCAAACCCTCCGCTCAGTACGTAAGCACAAGGGAGGATGTTCTCGACGTGTACCAACGTCCTTACGATGCGAGGCGTCCAGTGGTCTGTTGCGACGAAACGCGCAAGGGAAGCGAGGCGAAATGCGGCACAAGTCCAAGTCCATTGGCAGTTTACTACCCAAGACGCTCGCATTAAGTTGAGAAAACTCTATCCAACTATCCTACCTTGGCGGAGTACGAGGGTTAAGTCAGTAAAGCACTTTACCGGAAACGGGGCAAGTCGTCGAACGCTTGGGCGAACTGCTTGCCGAAGTTCGCGAAGTGTTGCAGTCGGAAACGCTGACCGTTGCCGAGCGCAGGGCGGCTCTGCGGTGCGTAGTCAGAAACAGGCTGAAAACGGCGAGTGGGGCGCGTGTGTAACGCTTGTTTCGCCGTTCTCGAAGCAGAGCCATCCGCAAGTGGCTCAAACTGTTTCAATGATTTCGACATTGGCACGCGGAACCATCACCGTGCGCCCATCGGCAAGCTGCGCTTCCAATACGCGCACCCATGTTTCGGACTCCACTTGAACAGGCTCATGCGGCAGTCCCGACACCTTGCCTAAAATCCCGAAGTAGGGTTCCCGAATCACGCGGATCGGCGTCCCGATGTCGAGCATCCCGCTGGCGGCGTCCGCCGGTATAGGAATGTGCATCACGCCTTCAACATTCGGAACAATCACTTCGGGACGGATAACACCTGCCCTGATCTGAGTCGCGCCGTTGATGCTCGCGGTTCGCCCCTCCAAACTTTTGAGCAGGGCAAATGTGCGCGTCGCCATGGCAATGGTTCCGAAGCCTTCTGTCAGAATGAGAGTGAAGGCGATAGGCTCTTGTCCCGTAATCGCGACGCCAATATCGTAACCCGGCTCGTTGAGGGCTTCGGCGAGATAGTCCATCAGTTCGCGGTCAATCACACCACCGACAACAATACCCAAAACTCCGCACACAGCAGCCTTGCGTAACGCGCCACCCGTGACAATGGAGCCGCCAATAAGGATTTTGCCCGCTTGCGACGGATTAATCTTGTCTTCGGTCAAGGGTTCATCGGCACTCGCCACCGCCACTTCGAGCGTGCCAAGACGTTCCCCGCCGACGCCGAAAATGCCCTGTACCAAAGCCCCTTCGCACGCCACGACAACGCCCTCGCCCTCGATCACTTTGGTCACAATGCCGCTGACATAAGCCTCTTTTTCGACGGGTGTCGGGGCTTCACGCACGCCGATATTGCCCGTCGTCGGAGAGATCAGTTCGATAATTCCGGTATACGGACTCTTGAACTCGCTCTTGAAAAAGCGTCCCCACAATCCCGCGCTGACGGCGATGAGGTCATCTTTGCGGACGAGATCGCCCTGCTTGATTTTGAGGGCTTCGAGGGCATCTTTGGGTTCGACACCCATGCGCTCGGCGAGTTTGATCATCTGCATAATGCCGGGCAGTTCGGTGCGGGCGACAATGGTATGGGGGGAGACTCTGTCCCCTTCGCGCACAACAACTTGCCCCTTGAGTGGCAGGCGGCGCATCTTCTCGATGGTTGTCTGAGCGGAAACTTTCAGTCCGGGCGTGTAGGCGGTTCCCAAGTGAGACGTGTTCTCCTTTGTTTCGATTCACTTCCAATATTGCACAGTTCTCAGGTTTTAGGACGCAAGGCGCAGCCGCTCGAAATCCTGCTGTTCGAATGGCACTTCAACAAACATCGTTTTCGGATAGAGATAATCTTCTCCCGATTCATCAATGACGCGCAATAGCCCGCTTTGCTCGGCGCGTTCGTCAGGCAGAACAGGATAGAGTTTCTTCCGCTCGAAAGCAATGGGATACGCCGAATTGTCTATACAAGTGACATAGCGTATCGCGTCAGCCTCGGTCAACTTCACAGCACGGTTGACCTTGACGCGCCAATCCTTGTCCGCGAAACGGTTAGGTTTGGCTTTGGTATAGTCAATTTCCCGAAACAAAAATTCATC
>CAZPZP010000531.1:0-3763 GCA_964591025.1 uncultured Chthonomonadaceae bacterium | reverse complement strand
AACGTCCGATAATGTGTTATGCCCCGTCAAAACGCATAACACAAATTTTTTGGGAGGGCAATTGCCCTCCCAAAAAATTTCGCGGCTTCGCCGCCCATACAATACTTATTCGGGAAACCCAAATGGAGAATATCCGAGAATCAAATCTGAGGAAAATCGGGGTGACAGGATTTGAACCTGCGACCTCAGCGTCCCGAACGCTGAGGTTCAATCGGTGAACTGCCCTATTTTCTTCTCAAAATCTGTCTGTTTCGCTCCATGGAGCGGGTCAAGTCTGTTCCCTACCCCTCCACATCAAACCACTTGGATTCTACCGTGTCAGGTCACATCTTGAATACTACCAGAAACGGAATGAAAAAGGAAACCCTGCCGCAACTTTATTTGAATCGGTCACCCACCGCCTTCTCGAACTGGTCAGCATTTCCCTCGGTGAGAACGTCGGCAACCTGCCGAGCCTGTACATCACTCAAAGAAATGTCATGTGGTTCCGCAGGATCAACGGAGCGAGTCCGCCGGAATTGACCGTGCTGTTGAAACGTCATCGGGCTATTGGGTCTAGCGATCAGGGCGTTCATGATCGCGTCTTGAAAGACAAGGTCAGGAATACATTCGATGAATTCAAATAGCCTCGTCTGGCTTGCATCGGCAGTATCCAGCAGGGCTTGATACTGCTTTTCTCGTTGGGCTTGGGTTGTTGAGGTTGACATTTTCTTGTTTCCTTTCAGGGTTATTGTAGTCAACTGCCAAAACTGCCCTCTGACTTTCTCCTTCGAGAGTGGAGTATACAGCCGCAAGGCATTTTTGAGCGCAAATTCCCACAACTCTGAACTGTTACTTTTTCAGGTATTCTCTACAGCAATGTTGTCGTATTTCCTCACTTTTGTCCTCCGCACCCCTATTGTCCGCGCATTTCTTGTGCTTGCGCTTGTCTCCGTCATCGCCTCACCCGTTCGCAGTCAAGAACAGCCGCAGAGGGAACAGGACACTCTCCCCAATAACCTAATTACCCAATCACCCAATAGCCCATCTACCCAACGCCCCAATGCCTCAATACCCCAACCACCCGGCGAGAATGCAGGGGCTTTGGAGTTCGAGGGCGTCAATGTCAAGATCAATGAGGCGACGGGCGAGATTTCGGCGACGGAAGGAATCCGCATTACCTATCGCGGCACAACGATCACGGCAGAGCGGGCAGAGGGCAATCTCAACCGAGAAGTCATTTTCAGCGGTAACGCCAAAATTACGACCAAAGACATCACTTCATTCGCGGACGCCATTCACTTTTTTCCGACAAAGCGCACCTATCGCCTCGACAACCCGCGTGCGATATTACAGCCGCAATTCTTTCGCGAACGCATTGACGATCCGGTTTTTGTGACGGGCGGCGCGTTTTCGGGCGCACGAACCGGCTATACCTTCGCCGAAAACTGCGACGTGACAACCTGCACCGAACCCCACCATCCCCACTATTATCTGCGGTTTCGGTCTGCGGAGATCGTGCCGGGTCGCTATATCACCTTGAAGCGCGTTGCCGTCTATTTTTTTGGAACGCGCCTGATTGTGCTTCCCAGCGTAACCATTCCGCTCAACAATCTCCAACGCCGACGCATCCGCACCGATTATTTGCCGGAGTTCGGGCGCAATGTCTTCGAGGGATACTTTGCACGATTCCCCTATGCGTTTGCTGTCGGTGCGGCGGCGGCAACCTTTTTGCGAACGGATATTACCGAGAAGCAGGGCATCGGCTATCGCGTCGAACAACAGTATCTTGCGGGCAAGCAGGAGAGCGAATACAATACCTCGAATCAGTTCGGCAACGCAGGGGCATTCGGCGGCGGATTCAATTCGGGCGGTTTTGGAGGCGGCGGGGGCGATGGCGCGATCACTCAGGCGTATGGCTACGGCAACACCAGTGCGCGATTGCCGCGTTTCGGGACGGGCTTGGGTCCCAATAACGGCGGGCTACTGACGGCGCAGGGCAATCTCCGTGACGGCTTCGACAAGAATTTCAACGGCAGTTTCCGGCATCAACAGTATATTGGGAGCAACAATCGGTTCTCTCTCAACAGCGAACTCCGTAACAACAGTTTTCTCGGCTTCACCGCGCAGCGTAACGCAAATACGCGCTTCAATTTCAGTCACAACGATCCCGCGCACGGCGTCAGTGCCGACACGGTTCTGAACTATATGACGAGCAGTTCCGGGACATTTTCGACCAATCAAATTACCGGAACCTATCGCCACACGTTCGAGTTCGATTCACAGGGCGCGAACAAAAACAATCTCGCCGTGAATTTCGATTTGGCACGCTATGTGTCGGGTTCAACAGGCACTCTCAGCCGAACCATGCGACTGAATTCGCAATTCGAGTTCCGGCATTTCGCCCGTGACTATTCGTATGTTCTCAACGCCAATCGAAGCGTCGCCATCGGACCTCAAACGGCGGGCAGTGACTTCGGCACACTGGAACGCTTCCCGGAATTGCAGGTCAGCATGGACACCTACAACTTCAAGGGCGGGGCATTGAAGAAAATTCCGGCACGTTTCGAGATCGGAGTCGGACGCTATTCGGAGCCGAGTACAACAACCACAACCGAGCGCGTTCTGCTCAATGTGGCACTCAATGAATCCTCGCTTCTCAGCACAAAGGCGACGGAAATTGTGACAGGCGGCGGCTTCGAGCAGCGAATTTATGGCGACGGCGCGGCGCAGTATATTTTGCGGAATACCAGCCGACTGCGCCAACGGTTCGGCAAGCGTTCGGGTTTCGACATCAATTATCAGTATCAACAGCCAGCGGGCGGAACGTCGTTTCAGTTCGATCAATTCGGCAGAACGCACAGCCTCGCGGCAGAAATGGGCTATCTCGATGACCGCCATTTTCAGCTGACGGCGCGACTCGGCTATGACTTACTCGGCGTTTCGCGGGATCGCCCGTGGCAGTCGGTATCGGCGCGAATGATGTGGCGACCTTCGCCCTATACCCGCTACGACGCGCTGGCAACCTTTGATCCCAATGACGGCAAGTTCTTCGCCTTTACGCAGTCGCTGCGACTGCGCGGCAGAAACAATTTTGCCCTCGAGCTGCAAGCGCGATACGACCCGAATCGCGGCAGATTCGCACAGGTCAATGGGCAGTTTGACGTGCCGCTCAGTCGAAAATGGCGGGTATCGGGATTGGTGCGTTATAACGGGTTCAGCGGGCGATTTGAGAGTACGAATGTGCAGATCGCGCATCGCTGGGACTGCATGGAGGCGACCCTAACTTACACTGAAACGCCGCTTGGGTTCCGCAACGATCAGCAGTTTTTCTTTGCCATTCGGTTGACGGCGTTTCCGTTCTTCCGCAGTTTCGCTCGCGGTCCAGCGGGCGACGTGCTGAGTTCGGGCTTAGGTGATATTTACTAACTCACCTCTCGCAGACGGACATTTCGTTGAGATTGAAGCCAGCCCTTTCGACCTCTGAAAGAGACTGGAAAAGAGTGAAACCCACTCTCATCAATAGCTCGGCTGCGAGAGGTGAGTAAATAAGGCTGTTGGAACGGCTTCGTTGCGTCTGTGAGCGTCTACTCCGGTCTTGAGATGCGCGGTGACGCTGTTCTTTTTGCGCCTCTTCCCTTCTCGAACGGGTAAGAGCGAGAAATCCTGACGACACAGCGGCAGGCGACAGACCCAACGGCGACAGGGCAGGAAAGACCGCGCCGCGAGCGAGCAAGGGACAAAAGAGAGAACAGATACGGTAAACTGGTGCAGACATCGGGAG
>CAZPZP010000530.1:0-3765 GCA_964591025.1 uncultured Chthonomonadaceae bacterium | reverse complement strand
TAACTGTTGAGGGTTGTTGTAGTCAACTGCCAAAATTGCCCTCCGCCCTTCTCCTTCAAGAGTGGAGCAGAGAGCCGCAAGGTATTTTTGAGCGCAAATTCCGACAAGGGTGAACAGTTACACAAATCTATTATATTTTACCTTTGGATGTTCTCGATGATTACCCGATAGGCTTTCGCCAAACGGACACGAGCGGACTCATCGCCGCTTAGATCGTCCGCTTTGTGCTGCGTATTTTGCTCGAAGGTCGCGTGCCATTCGGATTGCGTAGAGACAACGACTTTTTCCGTCATTTCAGGAAATTGGTCGGCGGTAATGTCTATGATAACCCCATCTGCTTCGAGCCATGCGTGAGAATGCCAGCTTGCCCATCTCGTCCCGCGCTCGCCGCAAATGTACCGAAAGGCTCCTGCACCTTGTTCGATGAGAAACATTCCTAGCAGATTGGTGGCGTCGCCGCAACTTCCGCAGGGAAACGTCTCAAAACTCAGTGGAAGCCGCTTCCTATCACACCGCTCGATGGCTTCACGGAAGGCAGTCGCCAATTCTCTTAACCGCCCTAATTTGGATAAAGTCATTTTTGCTCGGATTCAGTGGGGGCAGGAGTTTCTTTAGCCGCCTCCGTCAAGGCGAGGTTCATGTCTTCGGTGACTAAGACTTCATTCATACCGACAAAAACATGATATTTTTTCTGATGTTTGTAAACGGAATTGCCCAGAAAGGCTTTCTGTTCGTCTTTTCCATAAACAATCGAACCGGGAATTTTGGGTGTCGTTCGTGGTGCTTTAGCCTTGTGCATGATCTCTGTTCTCCTTTGTGTGAGCCGTCCCAAACCTCGGACGACGTTCAATGCGAAATGTGTCCTTGTTATTGATGGGACAATATTTCTCTCTGATGATACCATAGACGGACGTAGATAAAAACCCCATGTTCCTGACAATTATTAAAACAAATTGAAGGTTTGTCGAAACAAGGGTTGAATTCCCCTCGACTTTAGAGGCGTCAGGCAGCACCGCATTAAACGGTGAAACCGTCTTGTCGGGGAAAATTCCGAAAAAGTGTCTCGTTTGGAGCCTGAAATTGAGACGATAACGCCCCCAATTGGCTCCTCCTGACCGTTTTACCCCGACAAATGTCTGATTTTTCGAGACCTTCAGTGACTTTTCACCGCTTACTGTGCTGCTGCCTAAATTGCAATAGTCGGTGCAGTTTATAGCCATTACCACCACTAAGAGCAGAAACATCATGATGCCTTGCGATAAGGTCTGCCGAGAGCGGCAGGAGCCAAACTGCGCGTACTCCCAAGAGTTAATACGCAGAGCGTGACCAAATAAGGCAACGCGACAAAAATTTGATACGGCAATTTCAAGCCCAGTGCTTGCCCCTGAAATTGCAGTGCCTGTGCCAAGCCGAAAACCAACGCCGCAACCAGCCCGCCAACGGGATTCCAGCGTCCCGATGTGACAATAGCGAGAGCGATAAACCCGCGCCCATCGGTCATATTTTCGACAAATGTATTGCCGTCACCAACTGACAAAAACGCTCCCGCCACTCCCGCCATCAATCCGCCGAACAGCATCGCCAACAGGCGCGTGCGCGGCACGGAGACACCGGACGCTTCAGCGGCAGTCGGCTGCTCGCCGCACGCACGCAATTCCAAACCGGCGCGGGTGCGATACAACCACCATAACACGCCAAACGTCAGCACAATCGCGAACGGCGTTAAAATTGTGACATTGGCGAACTTCGGCAGTGATTCGGTGATCAGCGAAGTTCCCGTCACGCCGAACAGTTTGCGGTAGATCGTTCCGGTTAAGCCAATTGCAAGCAGATTGATGACGACGCCGACGACCACTTGGTTCGCCGAAAGTTTGACCGTAAAACCTGCCGCAAGCAAAGCCAAACACAGAGCCGCCGCCGCACCCGCACAAATTCCAAGCAGAGGACTATGCGTCGAGCGCGTGATCAGAGTCGCCGCAAATGCCCCAACGAGCATCATGCCGTCTAATCCGACATTGACGATGCCCGCTTTCTGTACCACAGTTTCGCCCTGCGCGGCAATGAGAAGCGGAGTCGCCATAGCAAGCGTACTCTGGAGAATGCCCGCAGCGATTTCAGAGTTCATGCCGCTTCTCCTCCCTTCGCCTTTGCACGCCACGCCCGAATGCCGACCACCGCTAATACTGCCACCGCTTGCAAGATCGAAATCAAGACCGAAGACACGCCCGAAAACCGTGCTAAATTGCCGCTTCCTGCTGTCAACGCCCCGAAGAAAAGGGCAGAGAACAGCGTCCCAAGGGGAGAGAGTCCGCCGAGCAACGCCACCGGAATCGCGGTAAAGCCCCAGCCCGGCGAAAAATTGGAATATAATCGCCCCGAAACGCCAAGTAGTTGAATCACACCCGCCAAGCCGCACAGTCCGCCGGAAATCGCCATCGCCTTCAAGCGCAGTTTATCCACATCGAACCGCGCCGTACGTGCGGCTTCTGCGTTCTGCCCGACCACTTTCATCCCAAATCCGCTCACAGTGAAATGGAGGAAAATCGCAATGACCGGCACGCACAAAAACGCCAAAATGACGCCGCTATGCAGTCGTGTGCCAATGCCATCGGTAAGCGTTTGAGGCAGAAGGCGGGCGAACAGCAGCGAATCGGGAAAGGCGGAAGACTGCATCGCGGGACTGTTCGGCTCTTGGAGCGGTCCGCCAATGCTGACGGCATATTGCACGAGACTCAGTGCCAGATAGTTCAGCATGATCGTGCTGATCACTTCCTGCACATTGCGCCGCACTTTGAGCCAACCGGCAATCAAGCCCCAAAACGCACCGGCAAGCGTTCCCGTAATCAGCATGGTCAGCGTAACGAGTGGAGCGGGCAAATTCTGTAATGGCTTGACCAACGCAGTCGCCGCCAACGCTCCCATCAGTAACTGCCCCTCGCCGCCGATACTGAACAGTCCCGTGCGCCATGCCACTCCCACCCCCAAACCTGTCAACAGCAAAGGAGTGGTTTCGAGAAGCGTCTCGGAGATCGGATACCAACGCCCTGACTGTGCATCTCCAAAAGCCCCCGTCCACAATCCGATAAGCCCCTCTTTTGGGGCGACACCCAAGAGCAAAAATGTGACAGTCAGCAACACGACGAAGCCCGCCGCGTAACCCAACGCAGCCAAGCCCGCCCGCCAAAGTTTCTGTTTTCCACTCAGGGAAATCGGCGGCAGCGATTCTGTACTCATAAGACAGTTGCACCTCCGAGCAGCAAACCCAACTGAGTCGCGTCCTGCTCGGTCAGATCGTATTCCGTCAAGTTTCCGCCCGAAAGTATTGCCGCCCGATCCGCCAACGCCGCCAACTCGTCCCAATCCGTCGAAATCAAAACAACCATCGCCCCGCGAGCCTTTGCCGCCCGCAGTTGGTTATGGACAAAGCGCGTTGCCCCCAAATCCAGTCCGCGTGTAGGATTGACAGCGACGATCAGTTCCGGTTCCGACTGCAACGCCCGCGCCGCCACAATTTTCTGCTGATTGCCGCCCGACAATGAGGACGCCGGAAGTCGGGCGTCGTTTGTCCGCACATCGAACTCGGTCACCAACTTTTGCACCAATTGCTCCAATGCCCTTCGTTTGAGGAAAAATCCGCGCCGATATGCCTTCGACTGCGCCGCCTCAAGAAGCAAATTCTCCTCAACACTGAGCGTTGTCGCTAGTCCTGCTGCCCGCCGATCCTGCGGAATATAGCCGATACGCGGCGCAATCCCTGCCCGAAAC